>CALWIE010000136.1 GCA_944380625.1 uncultured Clostridia bacterium | reverse complement strand
TTGCCACAAAAATTCCTCCTCTCCCGGCCCGATGGGCCCGGCGGTTACAAGGGGTCAGGGGCGCCCCAGGGTGCTGCGCCCCAGCTTGCCGCCCCGGTATTCGTCCAAAACCGTGATGGCAGCCCGTTCTGTGTTCACTTCCCCGCCGGGGACAAGCATGCCCCGCTTGCGGCCGATCCGCTCCAGGATCTCGTGGCCGGGCAGCTTTTCCTCAGGGGAGATGTCCGTTTTGTAGCGGCCGTTTATGGCCCCGGGATACAGCTCCATCAGCAGCTCCAACAGCCGGGCTGCCAGGCCCTCGCTATCCAAGATCTCGTCCCGCACGGCCCCGGTAAAGGCCAGGTGCTCCCCTACGACGGGATCCTCAAACTTGGGCCACAGCACCCCGGGAGTGTCCAAAAGTTCAAAGCCTTTCCCCACTGTGAACCAGCGGTTCTGCCGGGTGACGCCGGGCCTGTCCTGGACCTCGGCCTTGCCGGCCTTGCCGCCCCGGATCATCCGGTTGATAAAGGAGGACTTCCCCACGTTGGGAATCCCCACCACCATGATCCGTATGGGGCGGCCCACCATGCCCTTTTTCTCCCAGGCCTGGATCTGGGGACGCAGGACCTCCCGCACAGTGGGGTAAAAGGCGTTTACGCCCTTGCCCGTCTTACTCTCCAAGGGGATGGCCTTTTCCCCCAGAGCATCGAAGTGGGCAATCCACCGGGAAGTCTGGGCCGGGTCGGCCATGTCGCTCTTGTTTAAAAGCACCACCTTGGGCTTGCGCTGGATGATGTCCCGGAGCACGGGGTTGGAACTGCTGCGGGGGATCCTGGCGTCCAGGATCTCCGCGACCACATCCACCAGCTTTAGGTCCTCTCCGATTTTCCGCCGGGTCCGGGCCATATGCCCCGGAAACCACTGGACGGACTGGGCTTCCCCTATTGCCATTGCAGGGCCCTCCTTTGCTTTTGCGGTAGCCTGCCCCCTGGGGGCGGCCTTCCTGTCTCTTTATCCGGCAAAGCCGAACTGGGAAAAGGGATACAGCTGAAAGAATACCTTCCCCAAAATGTTCCGAGTGTCCACCATGCCCACCTCCCGGAAGCGGCTGTCCTCCGAATGCTGCCGGTTGTCCCCCAGGACAAAGACGCACCCCGCGGGCACGGTCTGGGGAAATTCCAGCACCTGGCCGGGGTAGTCCGGTACAAAGGTGACGCCGTTCTCCAGGCCGAAGGCCGAGCCGGGAAGGGGCTCCCCGTCTACGGTGAGCTCCCCCTTTTCCGGGACGAAGCCCACGGTCTGGCCGGCAGTGGCCACCACCCGTTTGATGATGGGCTCCTCCAGGGCGCCTATGATGATGACTACGTCCCCCTGGCGGGGCTCTCCCGCCAGCTGGGTGGCAAGCACCCGGTCCCCGTGGTGGTAGGTGGGCTCCATGGAGATGCCGTCCACGGTGATGACCCGGCAGAGAAAGGTGAACACCACTGCCACAAGGGCCACGGCGGCCACAATGGTCTCAGCCCACTCCAGGGCGGAGCAGACCCTCGGGGAGGCCTGCGGGGCCTCCTCCGGCTGGGGCGCGGGGTTTTCCATTTGCCTCTCCTCCTCCCTTGCGGCGGGACTCTTCCTCTCTTACTGGACGGGACCGATGCTCTGGAAGGGGAACAGGTGGAACACCGCTTTGCCCAAAATGTTCCGGGTGTCCACCATGCCCACATCCTGATAGCGGCTGTCTTCCGAAACCGCCCGGTTGTCCCCCAGCACGAACACGCAGCCCTCGGGCACCTTCTGGGGGAACTCCAAAAGCTCGAAGGAACTGAAGGGCTGCTCGGTGATGCCGTTTTCCAGGCCGAACTGGGTCTCGTCCACCACCTGGCCGTCCACAAGAACGGACTTATTCTCGTAATCGAAATCCACGGTCTGGCCCTCTGTGGCGATGACCCGCTTGATGATGGGTTCGGAAAGCACGTTGACGATGACTACCACGTCCCCCTGTTCCACGCCCAGGGGGGCGGCCGTCACCAGGACCCTGTCCCCGTTCTGGAAGCTGGGGACCATCGAGGTGCCTGTCACCGTGACGATGCGGCAGACAAAGGTGAAAAACAGGGCGATGGCCGCCACCGCGATGACGATCTCTTCCGTCCACTCCAAGACGCCGCGCACCAAGCGGCGCACCTTCCGGGGCTCTTCCACCCTGTTTTCCATGCCTTTTCGCTCCCTTCCCTGGCTGCATAAAATTGATAGCAAAAAAAGGACAGCAAATGTCCCTTTTCCAGATTCTCATATGTGGCTTTTTTACTTGAGCTGCTCCTTGACCTTGGCGGCCTTGCCCACACGGTTGCGCAGGTAGTAGAGCTTTGCCCGGCGCACGCGGCCCTGGCGCACCACCTGCACGGCCTTCACGTTGGGGGAGTGCAGGGGAAACACACGCTCCACACCCACGCCGTAGGAAACACGGCGCACGGTGAAGGTCTCGCTGATGCCGCTGCCCTTGCGGGCGATCACGGTGCCCTCGAACTGCTGGATACGCTCCCGGTCGCCTTCACGGATGTTCACGTCCACGCGGACGGTGTCGCCGATGGAGAACTGGGGAAGCTCTTCCTTCATGGAAGCCTGAGAGATCATTTTGATTGCGTCCATTTGATATTCCTCCAAAAATTGATGTTCAGACATTCATACCGGTCGCCCGGCAGCGGACTGTCCGCTTCCTGGCAGGGCCGGGGACTTTCCCCCCGCCCCGCTGCGAACCCCACGGGCAAGCCTCTGAGGAAGACCCGCGGATTTCAAATGCTCAGATATTTTAGCACGCAAAGGGCAAAAAAGCAAGAATTATTTACCGAAATTCGGAAAAATCTTTTTTCAAAAGCCTTTTCCGGGTGATCTGGGAAAAAGGCTCCGCGCCCTTGTAGACCTTCAGCGCCTCCAGAAGCAGGGCCGGGTTGGTGCTGCCCCCCACGCTGCAGGGCAGCCGGAGCTTCAAGTTCACACCCCCCGGCACGTACTCGATTGCCGCGTTTTCAAAGTCGGGCTTGATGTCCACGTCCTTATCGCCCTTTTTGGTGTGCTTGCGCACCAGGATGGTATCCTGGGAGAGAAGCTCCCCCAGGGCTCTGCCCAGCTCCTGGGGAGATTCTGCCTCCAGGAAGATCTGGTATTCCCCCCAGCGGATCTCCTCAAAGGGGGACTGAGGGTCGCCGGCGGAGAGGACCCGCAGGTCCCGGGGCAGGTGGGCGTTGAGCCGAGAGGCGACCTCCTTTAGGGGGACATCCTCCGTCAGGCGGATGTCCATGCACTCCCGCTCCCCCCGGACCCCCAGGGAAAGGGGCATGGCGTAGGTCATGTAGATGCGGGGGTTAAAGCCCTCGGTGTACCAGACAGGCAGCCCGGAGAGCTTTAGGGCCCGGGCCATGCAACGGGTCAGGTCCAGGTGGGAAATGTACTGGACCGCCCCCTTTTTCTCAAACCACACGCGCACGTTTTTCAACGCAGATCCCCCCTTTAAAGCAGGCCGCCCCGCAGTGGGAGCACTGCTCCCGGCAGTTGGGGGTGGTCTTGTTCTCAAAAGCCCGCTTGCACTCCTCAATGAAGAATTCCTTCTTCACCCCGTAGTCCAGGTGGTCCCAGGGGAACACCTCGTCGAAGGGGCGGTGGCGGTTGGCGTAGAAGGCCGGGTCCAGGCCGCAGGCGGAAAAGGCCTCCATCCACTTGTCAAAGTCGAAACAGTCCTCCCAGCCGTCAAAGCGCAGGCCGAATTCCCGGGCCTTTTCCAGGACGGCGCACAGCCGCCGGTCCCCCCGGGCGAACACCGCCTCTAAAAAGCTGGTCTGGGCCCCGTGATAGCTGACGGAAAGCCGCCGGGAGCGGACATTTGCCTTTAAGGCCTTCTGCTTCTCCCGGAGGGCCTCCATGGTGTCCTGGCCGAACCACTGGAAGGGGGTAAAGGGCTTGGGCACAAAGGCCGCGGCGGACAAGGCCACCTCCACCCCCTTCCCCTTGGGCTTTTCCTTGTTCTGGTAGAAGGCGTCCACCACCTTCTGGCCCAGTTGGTCGATGGCGACGACGTCCTCCAGGGTCTCGGTGGGCAGGCCGATCATAAAGTAGAGCTTGACCCGGGTCCAGCCCTCGGAAAAGGCCACATTCACCGTGTGGAGCAGTTCCTCCTCGGTGACATTTTTATTGATCACGTCCCGCATCCGCTGGGAACCGGCCTCTGGGGCGAAGGTCAGGCCGCTTTTGCGCACGGAATTGATGCGCTCCATCAGCTCCGGAGAGAAGTTGTCCACCCGCAGGGAAGGCAAAGAGAGGCTGACCTTCTCCTTTTCCGTCCACTGGTGCAGGGTGTCGATCAGCTCATTGAGGTTTTCGTAATCGCTGGTGGACAGGGAGGAAAGGGAGATCTCGTCGTACCCGGTGGAGGCGCACAGGTCCCGGCACTGGCGGTCGATGGCGGCGATGCCCTTTTCCCGGTAGGGCCGGTAGAGGAACCCTGCCTGGCAGAACCGGCACCCTCGGATGCAGCCCCGGAGCACCTCTTCGGAGATGCGGTTGTGGACCACGTCGATATTGGGCACTACGAATTCCTTGGGGTAATAGGCCCCATCAAGGTCCATGATGTTCCGCTTCTTCACCGTGGCAGGGGCCCCGTGGGTGGAGACATAGGATTTTACGGTGCCGTCCTCGTTGTAGCTGACGTCGTAAAAGGCGGGGACGTACACCCCTTCGATCTGGGCGGCCCGCTCTAAAAACTCCAGCTTGGAGCAGCCTTCCCCCTTGCACCGGCGGTAGAGCTCCATCACCTCGATGTCCACCTCTTCCCCATCCCCCAGGAAAAACAGATCGAAAAACTCCGCCAGAGGCTCGGGGTTGCAGGCGCAGGGGCCGCCCCCCACCACGATGTTGAACAGCTCGTGGCGCTCCGAGCTCTTCAAGGGGATGCCCGCCAGATCAAGCATATTGAGGACGTTGGTGTAGCTCAACTCGTACTGGAGGGTAAATCCGATAAAATCAAACTGGTTCACCGGGTCGCCGCTCTCCAAGGTGTAAAGGGGGATGCCCTCCCGGCGCATCTCCTCCTCCATGTCCACCCAGGGGGCAAAGGCCCGTTCACACCAAAAATAGGGGACTTCGTTCATGGCGCCGTAGAGGATCTTCAGCCCCAGGTGGGACATGCCGATCTCGTAGGTGTCGGGAAAGCAAAAGGCAAAGCGCACCTCCACCTGGGAAGGGTCTTTGACCACGGCGTTGAGCTCCCCGCCCACATAGCGCCCGGGCTTTTGCACCCGCTGGAGGGCGCGCTCCAATTTCTTATTTTGGTTCATGGGAATACCTCGCGAAAAGTGTGATGGTAGGTCAGTGGATGAACATGGCGTCGCCAAAACTGAAAAAGCGGTACTTCTCCTTGACGGCCACATTGTAGGCGTGAAGGATGTTCTCCCTTCCGGCCAAGGCGGAAACCAGCATGATGAGGGTGCTCTCCGGCAGGTGGAAGTTGGTGATCAGAGCGTCCACCCCCCTAAACTCGCAGCCGGGATAGAGGAAAATGTCCGTCCAGCCGGCACTCTCTTGAAAGCACCCCTCCCGCCGGGCCACGGATTCGATGGTCCGGCAGCTGGTGGTGCCCACGGCGACGACCCGTCCCCCCCGCTCCTTGGTCCGGTTAATCAGGTCTGCGGTGGCCTGGGGCATGTGGTAGTGCTCCGAGTGCATTTTGTGGTCCTGGATGTCCTCCGCGCTCACAGGGCGGAAGGTGCCAAGCCCCACGTGGAGGGTGACAAAGCCCAGCTCCACCCCTTTTGCCCGGATCTTTTCCAACAGCTCCGGGGTGAAGTGCAGCCCTGCCGTGGGGGCGGCGGCGGAGCCCTCCTCCCGGGAGTAGACGGTCTGGTAGCGCTCTTTGTCCTCCAGGCGGGCCTTGATGTAAGGGGGCAGGGGCATTTGCCCCACCTGGTCCAGCACGTGGAAGAAAACCCCTTCGTACTCAAAATGGATGAGGCGGTTCCCCCCGGGGAGCACATCCACCACCTGGCAGCGGAGCAGGCCGTCCCCAAAGGTGAAACGGCTGCCGGGCTTGGCCTTGCGGCCGGGGCCCGCCAGGGCCTCCCACAGGTCGCCCCCCTTGTTTTGCAGCAGGAGGAATTCCACGTGGGCGCCGGTGCCCTCTTTCACGCCGTAGATCCGGGCGGGAAGCACCCGGGAGTCGTTGAGGATCAGGCAGTCCTTGGGGGTGAGATAGTCTAAAATATCGTAAAAGTGCCGGTGCTCGATCTCTCCGGTGCCCTTGT
This sequence comes from uncultured Clostridia bacterium, assembly GCA_944380625.1. Next base: position 39,317 of record CALWIE010000136.1, on the reverse strand, counting down.
CCAGCACCATCAGGCGGGAGTGGTCCCGGGGCTCTATGGGCGTTTGGGCGATCAGCTCCTCCGGCAGGTCGAAGTGGAAATCCCTTGTCTTCATGAAAAATGCTCCTTTGCGCAACGGGAAGCCTCGGGGGCGCCAGGCACGGCTTCCGTGAAATTTCATACAATAATTATGGCGGAAAAATTGACAACGGGAGGAATCTAGGGTATGATAAAGCCAAATAGAGGCGCGGCTTTCAAAAGTAGTGAGATGGAGGTTGCCAAAACTGACGAAGTCTTGTGAAAGGGTGGGCTGCCGAAGGGGAATATTGGGCGGATATTGTCCTGGACGCAACGGCGAACAGCCTTGCGGCTGTCATCACTTGTGATGGAGTGCTATTGGGTTTTACATCAGCTTTGGGCCACCAGAGCGGCATTTCTATTATAGGAGATGGGCAGCCGGTTTTCAACCGGTTTTTTCTTTTCCCCTCCCCTCTCTTTCCACACAGAAAGGATTTGGATTGCTATGAAACAGTATCGCGTAGGGATCATCGGGTGCACTGGCATGGTGGGCCAGCGCTTTGCCACCCTTTTGGAGAACCACCCCTGGTTTACCGTGACGGCCCTGGCCGCCAGCGCCCGCTCCGCCGGGAAAACCTATGAAGAGGCCGTGGGGGGCCGCTGGGCCATGAAGACGTCCCTTCCCGCCGCCATGGCGAAAATGCCCGTCTACGACGCGGAAAAGGACAGGGAGAAAATCGTCTCCCTGGTGGACTTCGTCTTTTGCGCCGTGAACATGAAAAAAGAGGAGATCCGCGCCCTGGAGGAGGCCTATGCCCGCCTGGAGTGCCCGGTGGTCAGCAACAACAGCGCCCACCGCTCCACCCCCGACGTGCCCATGGTCATCCCGGAGATCAACGCGGACCACATAGCCGTCATCGAGGCCCAGCGCCGGCGCCTGGGCACCAAGCGGGGCTTTATCGCCGTCAAGTGCAACTGCTCCCTGCAGAGCTACGTGCCCGCCATCCACCCCCTGCTGGACTGCGGCGTGACCAAGGTGCTGGCCTGCACCTACCAGGCCATTTCCGGCGCGGGTAAGACCTTCGAGACCATGCCGGAGATCCTGGACAACGTGATCCCCTACATCGGCGGCGAAGAGGAAAAGAGCGAACAGGAGCCTTTGAAAATCTGGGGCCATGTGGAAAACGGCGTGATCGTCAACGCTCAAAGCCCCTCCATCACCTCCCAGTGCCTGCGGGTGCCTGTCTCCGACGGCCACATGGCAGCGGTGTTCTTCTCCCTGGAGAAGAAGCTGGCAAAGGAGGAGATCATCGCCCGGTGGGAGAAGTTCCGGGGCCCCGCCCAGGAGCTGGAGCTGCCCAGCGCTCCCAAGCAGTTTTTGCACTACTTCACCGAGGACAACCGGCCCCAGCCCCGGCTTGACCGGGACCTGGAAGGGGGCATGGCCGTGTCCGTGGGCCGGCTGCGCCCCGACACCCAGTACGACTACAAGTTCGTGTGCCTTTCCCACAACACCCTGCGGGGCGCCGCGGGAGGGGCCCTGCTCATGGCGGAGCTGCTGTGCGCCAAGGGCTGCTTTGACTGAGCCTTTTGAAGGAGGATTTTTCTATGAAAGAGTTAGTGTTTACCGGAGCCGCCACCGCCCTGGTGACCCCCTTCGACCAGAAGGGGCAGATCTCCTGGGAGGAGCTGGAGCGGCTGGTGGAGTTCCAGATCGAGGGGGGCATCGATGCCATTGTGGCCTGCGGAACCACCGGGGAAGCAGCCACCATGACCACCGAGGAGCACACCCAGGTGATCAAATTCATCATCGAGAAGGTAAGCGGCCGGGTCCCTGTGATCGCCGGCACCGGCAGCAACGACACCCAGTTCTGCGTGGAGCTCTCCCAGGAGGCCAAATCCCTGGGCGCCGACGGCCTTCTGCTAGTGACCCCCTACTACAACAAAACCTCTCAAAAGGGCCTGGTGGAGAGCTTTAACTATGTGGCAAACAGCGTGAAGATGCCCTGCATCCTCTACAACGTTCCCAGCCGCACCGGGTGCAACATCCAGCCCGCCACCTACAAGGAGCTCTCCAAGAACCCCTACATCGTGGCGGTGAAAGAGGCAAACGGCGACATCTCCGCCACCGCGCGCACCGCGGCCCTCTGCGGGGAGGAGCTTGCCATCTACTCCGGCGAGGACAACCAGACCCTGCCCATTATGGCCCTGGGCGGCAAGGGCGTCATCTCCGTGTTCTCCAACGCCCTGCCGGGGAAGATGCACGACCTGGCGGCGGCCATGCTCCGGGGAGACCTGGAAAAGGCCCGGAAGCTGGATCTGGAGTACCTGGACCTGATGGACGGTTTCTTCATGGACGTAAACCCCATCCCCATCAAAGAGGCCATGTTCCAGATGGGCCTGCTGCGCACCAACTTCTGCCGTATGCCCCTGACCACCATGACAGAGGAAAACACGGCAAAGCTCCGCGCCCTGCTGCAAAAGCACGCCCTGGTGTGATTCGCCCCTTGTGGAAAAGAAAGGAAGTCCCAGTATGGTAAAGATCATCCTCTGCGGCTGCAATGGGAAGATGGGCGCCGCGGTGCAGAATTTCGTAAAGGAGCGGGAAGATTGCTCCATCGCCGCAGGCGTAGACGTGGCCGGCGCGGGAGATGGGAGCTTTCCCCTGTACGCCTCTCTAGAGGAGGTAAAAGAGGAGGCCCAGGTGGTGGTGGATTTTTCCCACCCCAGCGCCCTGTCCTCCATCCTGGAGTACTGCCGCAGGCACCCCGGCGCCGCCGCCGTGCTGTGCACCACCGGTTACACCCCCGAGCAAGCCAAGGAGATCCGGGAGGCCGCCCGGGAGCTTCCCCTGTTCTACTCCCGGAACATGTCTTTAGGGGTAAACCTCCTCATCGAGCTGGCGAAGAAGGCCGAGGCCGTTTTGGGCGACGCCTTTGACGTGGAGATCGTGGAGATGCACCACAACCAGAAGATCGACGCTCCCAGCGGCACCGCCCTGATGATCGCCGACGCCATCAACCAGGTGCGGGAGGACTCCATGCAGTATGTGTACGACCGGCACTCCCAGCGGAAGAAGCGGGAGAGGCAGGAGATCGGCCTTCACTCTGTGCGGGGCGGAACCATTGTGGGGGAACACCAGGTGATCTTCGCCGGCCAGAGCGAGGTCATCACCCTGTCCCACTCCGCCCAGTCCAAAGAGCTGTTTGCCGCAGGCGCGGTGAACGCGGCGGTCTTTATGGCCGGAAAAGGCCCGGGCCTGTACGACATGTCCCACCTGATCTGATAGAAGGGAGCTACTTATGAGCGTTTCCACCGTCATCAGCACTGTTGACAACATCACCCTTGTCACCTTAAAGGAGTTTCCCGCCAACGTGTCTTCCATCGCGAAAATTTTCGGCGTGATCTCCAGCTACGGCATCAATATCGACATGATCTCCATGGCCCCTACCCACGGGGCCACCACGGGCCTGTCTTTCACCATTTCCGACGAGGACATGATCGACATCCTGGCCTTTACCTCAAGGCTTAAGCAGGAGACAGACATCGACGTGATCGTCAGTTCCGTCAACCACAAAATCTCCGTCTACGACCCGGCTATGAAAAACACCCCCGGCGTGGCCGCCAAGGTGTTTTCCGCCATCTCCGGCACAGACGTGGACATCCGGTTGATCACCACCTCTGAGGTGGAGATTTCCCTCCTGGTCACCGAGGCGGACTTCGACACGGTCCTGGGGGCCCTGCAGGAGGCGCTGCTGTAATTTTCCCCAAAACATACAAAGGAGCTGCCGTAAGCTTTCCGGCAGCTCCTTTTCTGTTTACACCTCTTTACAGGACGGCCTTGTGGAAGACCTTCTTCCCCTTCTTGATGACCAGTCCCTTTGCGAAATCCTCCTTGGCGAAGGTTTTGTTGAAGTCCGTGACCTTCTCCTCGTTTACGGTGAGGCCTCCCTGCTGGATGAGCCTGCGGCCCTCCCCCTTGGAGGGGATGAGGCCGGTTTTCAAAAGCAGGTCCAAAACGGCAATCTGCCCGTCGGCAAAGTCCCCGTCGGAGAGCTGGGTGGTGGGCATGTTGGACGTGTCCGCCCCGGCCCCGAACAGGGCCCGGGCGCCCTCCTGGGCCTTCTTGGCCTCCTCTTCCCCGTGGACCATCTTGGTCAGCTCGAAGGCCAGGATCTCCTTGGCCTGGTTGAGCTGCTGGTCCTTCCAGGCGCTCATCTCGTCGATCTGCTCCAGGGGCAGGAAGGTGAGCATGCGGATGCACTTGAGCACGTCGGCGTCGCCCACGTTACGCCAGTACTGGTAAAAGTCGAAGGGACTGGTCTTGTTGGGATCCAGCCACACAGCGTTGCCGGCGGTCTTGCCCATCTTGTTGCCGTTGGAGTCCGTCAGCAGGGTGATGGTCATGGCGTGGGCGTCCTTGCCCAGCTTGCGGCGGATGAGCTCGGTGCCGCCCAGCATGTTGCTCCACTGGTCATCGCCGCCAAACTGCATGTTGCAGCCGTAGTGCTGGAACATGTAGTAGAAGTCGTAGCTCTGCATGATCATGTAGTTGAACTCCAAGAAGGACAGACCCTTCTCCATGCGCTGCTTGTAGCACTCCGCCCGGAGCATGTTGTTGACGCTAAAGCAGGCGCCCACCTCTCGCAGCAGCTCCACGTAGTTGAGGTTTAACAGCCAGTCGGCGTTGTTGAGCATCATAGCCTTGCCCTCGCCGAACTCAATGAAGCGCTCCATCTGGCGTTTGAAGCACTCGGCATTGTGGTCAATGTCCTCTTTGGTCAGCATCTTGCGCATGTCGGTCCTGCCGGAGGGGTCGCCGATGAGGGTGGTGCCCCCGCCGATCAGGGCGATGGGCTTGTTCCCTGCCATCTGCAGCCGCTTCATCAGGGTCAGTGCCATGAAGTGGCCGGCGGTCAGACTGTCGGCGGTGCAGTCAAAGCCAATGTAAAAGGTAGCCTTGCCGTTGTTCACCACCTCACGGATTTCCTCCTCGTTGGTCACCTGGGCGATCAGGCCCCGGGCCTTAAGTTCTTCATACACTCCCATGTTCTGTCAGTCCTTTCCAAAGATATGGTCTGAAAATGCCCCGGGCAGCGTTTTCCTGGGAAATAGAAAAGCCCCCTGCATTTTCACGCAGAGGGCGATAAATCCAATTACCGCGGTACCACCTCAATTTATCACAGCCTTGCGGTCTGTGACCTTACCGGGCACTTCCATGCCCTGGCGGAGTAACGCCCGCCACACGGCCACCCCTACTTTGGGTTCAGGATGACAGCTCGGGAAAGTAACTTCGGACGCCGCCGCGCTTCCCCTTCCACCAACCGGGGGCTCTCTTTGCCGCAGGACCGGCGCCTACTTGGTTCCGTCATCGCTGTTGGAAGCTATTATACGGTTCCCCGGAGGAATTGTCAAGAGCTTTTCAGCATTTCCTCGGCCATCTCCAGCTGAAGCCCTGTAACGGCCTCCCCGCCGATGATACGGGCAACCTCTCCCTTGCGGCCCTCAAAATCCAGCTCCCGGACCTGGGTAAAGGTACGCTCCCCCTCCACGCGCTTCTCGATGAGGAAGTGATGGTCCGCTAAAGCGGCGATCTGGGCCAGGTGGGTAATACACAGCACCTGCCGGTTTTTCGAGACCTGCTTGAGTTTTTGCCCCACCTTGCTGGCGGCGGAACCACTGATGCCCGTATCCACCTCGTCAAAGATGAGGGTGGGGACCCGGTCCTTGCCGGAGAGCACCGTCTTGATGGCCAGCATAATCCGGGAGAGCTCGCCGCCGGAGGCGATTTTAGACATGGGCCGGGGAGGCTCCCCCCTGTTGGCGGAGACCAAAAACTGGAGCTTGTCGCAGCCCATGGAGTACAGGGGCACCCGCTGGATCTCCGTCTCGAACTGGATGCCGGGCATGTTCAAAAAGGAGAGCTCCTCCTTGACCTGGCGGATAAACTGGGCGGCCGCCTCTTGCCGCTTGCCGGAGAGCTCCTTGGCAAGGGCGATGGCCCTGTGCTTTTGCTCCTCGTAAAGGCCTTCCAGGCGCTCCCGCTCCTCATCGGCAAATTCAATCTGGTGCAGCCGCCGCCGGGCGTCCTCCAAAAAGGCCAAAACCTTTTCCTCGCTGCCGCCGTACTTGAGCCCCAGCCTGTACAGCAGGTCCAGGCGCTCCTCAATGGACTCCTGAAGGGCCGGGTCGAAGTCCACGCCCGCGCCTCGCAGGGAAACGTCCACATCCTCCACCAAGTAGCCTGCCTCCCGCAGCTTCTGCCCGGCGTCCGCCAGCTCCGGCAGATAGGCGCCGACCCGCTCCGCCTCGGCGCTGGCCTGCTCCAGCCCCGCCAGAAGGCCGTTGCCCTCCTCGTCCCCGGAGAGCAAGCCCCGCAAAAGCTCCAGGGAGGCGGCAATCTTCTCGCTGTTGCGGATGACCTCCCGCTGGGCCTCCAGCTCTTCCCGCTCCCCTTGACGGATGTTTGCCCCTTCGATCTCGTCGATCTGGTAGCGCAGAAGGTCGCAAAGGCGGGCCTTTTCCCCCTCATCCGCCTGGAGCGCCTCCAGCTGGCGCTGGGTCTCCCGCAGGTCCCGGTAGGCCTGCTGGTACTCGGCCAAAAGGCCTTCCAGACCAGCGAAGCTGTCCAGATAGGACACGTGAACTTCCGGGGAGAGGAGCTCGTAGCTCTCGTGCTGGCCGTGGATGGTGATGAGCCGGGGCCCCAGCTCCTTGAGCATGGACACTGTGGCGGGGGCTCCGTTTAATTTGCAGGGGGAGCGGCCCTCCAGCCGAATATCCCGCTGGACAAGGAGAGAGCCGTCCTCCTCCCGGGGGATGGAGAGCCGGTCCAAAAGGGCCAGGGTCTCCGGATCCAGACCGGTAAACAGGGCGGACACCGAGGCCCCCTGGGCGCCGGAGCGGACCAGCTCCCGGGAGGTGCGTTCCCCCAGCACGGCGTGGATGGCGTCGATGATGATGGACTTGCCGGCTCCCGTCTCGCCGGTGAGAACGGTAAAGCCCTGGTCAAGGTCCAGGGAAGCCCTCTCAATGACGGCTATGTTTTGGATGAATAACTGTGCCAGCATGGAAAATCACCTGTTGATCAGCTTGCGGAACTCCTCCTGGGAGCTGGCCGCGTCGCCGTCGGTACGGCAGACGATGAAGATGGTGTCGTCCCCTGCCAGGGTGCCCACAAAGCCCTGCCAGCGCATGGCGTCCAAAGAGGCGCACACCGCCTGGGCCATACCCGTCATGCAGCGGATTACCAGGATGTTCTGGGCGGCCTCCACCGAGAGCACAGAGTCGGCGAACAGGGAGTAGAATTTTGAGGACATATCGCTGCTGCTCTCGCTGCCGGTGGAGTAGCGGTACTTCCCGGAGCGGGAGAGGGTCTTTACCAGGCGCAGCTCCTTGATGTCCCGAGAGACAGTGGCCTGGGTCACGTCAAACCCGCTTTCCCGCAGGTAGCGGAGAAGTTCGTCCTGGGTGTCGATGTCGTATTCCTTGATAAGTTCCAGAATTTTTGCGTGCCGTCGGGTTTTCATAGGGATACCTCCGTCCTTTCTGGCATTTGAGCCGTTTTCCCTAGGGGGGAAGGCCCAGGGTCTCAGGGCCTTGTCTCGATGATCTTCCGGTTGAGGGTGTCGTAAAAATCCTGCCTTCCCAGGCGGATAAACCGGGCGAAGCACCCCGCCCGGGAAAAGGCCAGCCGATCCCCGGTGGAGACCTCCAGGGGAGGTTCGCCGTCTACCGAGAGGTACAGCTTCCCAATGTTTTCCGGGATCTCCACTTCCATGGGAGGGTCCCCGGCGAAAATGACGCTGCGGTTGAAAAGGGAATGGGGGCAGATCGGGGTGTATACCAGGCAGTCGATGCTGGGTTCGATCACCGGCCCCCCTGCGGAAAGGGAGTAGGCGGTGGAGCCTGTGGGCGTGGCCACGATAAAGCCGTCGGCCCTGTACCGGTAGGACCTCCTGCCCAGGCGCATATGGTAATCGATGATCTTGGCGGGCTCCCCGGAGAGCACCGCGTCGTTGAGGGCGTAAAAATGGCTGGAACCGTTTTTCCCCTTTACCTCCACGGAGAGCATCCGCCGGGGCTCCTCCCGGAAGTCCCCCTTTGCCAGCAGGGAAAGGCGCCCCAGCTCCTGGCGCTCCACCCCTGCGGTGAAGCCCAGGGTCCCCGCGTTGACGCCCAGGATGGGCTTGTCCAAAAAGGCGGCCAGCTTGGCGGTGTGGATGATGGTCCCATCGCCCCCAATGGCCACAAACAGGTCGCACTCCCGCAGGACATCCTCCGCCGCCCCGCCCTGGCGGTAGAGGCCGTGTTCTGAGAACAGGTCCGTTTTGAGCACAGTCTCACAACCGCATTCCTCCAGGACCTTCAGCACCTCCTGGGTACAGGCCTGGGCCTCTTGCTTGGTCAGGTTGGGCAAAACGGCTATCTTCATTCCACTTCCTCCCTCCTACAGGGCCCGGGCAGACTGGTCCAGGGCCTGGTGGGATTCCTCCACCACCTGGGCCGCCTGGGGAACGCCGGGGGCCCTCTCGGGAGCCTCGGAGCGCTCCAGATAGATCAGGTATTCGATGTTCCCCTCCGGCCCCTTTACCGGGGAGAAGGTAAGCCCCAGCACGGAGTAGCCGTTTTCCAGGGCCAGCTCCTGGATACGGCAGATCACCTCTTCGTGGACCTTGCGGTCCCGGACCACCCCTTTTTTGCCCACCTTTTCCCGGCCCGCCTCAAACTGAGGCTTGATGAGACACACCGCACGGGCGCCCTCCGCCAAAAGAGGGCGCACCGCCGGCAGGATGATCCCCAGGGAGATAAAGGAAACATCCACGGAGAAAAACTGGATGGCCTCGGGGATCTGCTCCCGGGTCAGATACCGGGCGTTGGTGCGCTCCAGGTTGACCACCCGGGGGTCGTTGCGCAGGGTCCAGGCCAGCTGGCCGTAGCCCACGTCTACGGCATACACCTTCCTCGCCCCATTTTGGAGCATACAATCTGTAAAGCCGCCGGTGGAGGCCCCCACATCCATGCAGACCTTTCCCTCCAAGGCGATGGGGAACTCCCCCATCGCCTTTTCCAGCTTCAGGCCCCCCCGGCTCACGTAGGCAAGGCCTTTCCCCCGCACCTCAATGGGCGCGTCCTCGGGGAAGGTGTCCCCCGGCTTATCGGCCTTTTGGTTTTCCACATAGACCTGCCCGGCCATAATCAGGGCTTTGGCCTTTTCCCGGCTCTCCGCCAGGCCCCGTTCCGTCACGAGGACGTCAAGTCGTTTTTTCAGAGCGGCTCTCCCCTTTCTCCTGCAAGGTTTCTTCGATCCACCGTTGGATGCCGGCGGCGTTTAGGCCCAATGCCTCCAGGGACCGGAACATGGGCGCGTGGGGGATAAAGGGGTCTTCGATGGCCCGCAGGTGATAGCTGCCCCGAAAGCCCCGCTCTTGCAGGCAAAAGCCAAAATGCTCCCCCAAACCGCCTCGCTGCACGCCCTCCTCCAGGAAGAACACCTGGGAGCAGGGCAGCGCCTCTTCTACGGCGGCAGGGTCCAGCGGGATGATGCGGTTGAGTTTTAGAAGCTTTACGGCCAGGCCCTGGCTCTCCAGCTTTTCCCGGCACTCGGCGGCAAAGGAGAACATCCGCCCAAAGGTGACCACGCACAGGGAGGCGTCCCCGCTGCCGTAGACGCTAAAGGGCTCCGCCGTGCTCCGGAAGTAGCCGGGCTTATAGAGCTCCTTCCCCCGGGGATAGCGGATGGCGCACAGGCCCTCCCCCTTCTCCACCAGGTGGGCCATCTGCACCCGCAGCTCTTTAAAATACGCCGGGGAATAGACGGTCACGTGGGGGATGGTTTGCAGGTAGGCCACGTCGAACACGCCCTGGTGGGTCTTGCCGTCCTCCCCTACCACACCTGCCCGGTCGATGGCCAAAAGGACCTTGGTGTTTTGCAGGGAGATGTCGTGGATCAGCTCATCGTAGGCCCGCTGCAAAAAGGTGGAGTACACCGCGAACACAGGCACCATGCCGCCGGCGGCCAAACCTCCGGCAAAGGTGGCGGCGTGTTCCTCGGAGATGCCCACGTCGAAAAAGCGCTCCCGGAACTGCTCCCGGAAGGGGCCAAGGCCCGTGCCCGACTGCATGGCGGCGGTAATGGCGCAGATGCGACGGTCTCCCTCCGCCAGCTGGCAAAGGGTGCGCCCGAACTCGTCGGAAAAGCTCTGGGATTTTTCCCCGGTGCTTCCGGTGGTCACATCAAAGCCGGAGAGACCGTGGTAAATGGTGGGGTCCTGCTCCGCGTACTGATAGCCCTTTCCCTTGTAGGTGCGTACATGGATGAGCACCGGCTTGTGGAGGAGCTTGGCGGTCTCCAAGGTCTCGGCAAGGTCCTTCACGTTGTGCCCGTCAAAGGGCCCATAATAGGCAAAGCCGAAGTCTTCGAAGATGGTGGAGTGGTAAAACAGGCGCTTGATCCCCCGCTTGGCCTTCCGCAGCACCCGTGCGATAGCGGGGCCAACAGCCGGCAGCTTTTGCAGGGAGACCTCCAAGCGGTTCTTGGCCCGGATGTAGCCGGGCTTTGTGCGCAGATAGCTGAGATAGCGGGCCATGGACCCCACGTTCCGGGAGATGGACATGGCGTTGTCGTTGAGGATGACAATCAGGTTCCGGTGCAGCCGCCCGGCGTTGTTCAGGCCCTCGTAGGCAAGGCCCCCTGTAAGGGCCCCGTCCCCGATGACGGCCACCACATAGCCCTCCCGGTCCTGGAGGTAGTTTGCCTCGGAGACACCCAGGGCGGCGGAGATAGAGGCGCTGCTGTGCCCGGAGGTGAACATGTCGTAGGGGCTTTCCTCCCGGCAGGGGAACCCCGCCAATCCCCCCTCCTGGCGGATGGTGGAGAACTGGGGGTATCTCCCGGTGAGCAGCTTATAGGGGTAGCTTTGATGGCCCACGTCCCAGACGATGGTGTCCCGGGGCGGGGAAAAGGCCAGGGCCAAGGCCACAGTCAGCTCCACCACCCCCAGGTTCGAGGCCAAATGCCCGCCGTTGGCGGACACGGTCTCGATGATGACCCGGCGCATCTCCTCGCACAGGGCGGCGAGCTCTTCCGCGCCAAACCCCCGAATGTCCTCAGGGGAGTGGATTTTTTCCAGCATTCCAGCCATTGTGACAAGACTCCCCCCTGTCAGAGAAGGTGGTTTTGCAGCTTTGCGGCTGTCACGGTGTTTTTCAAAAGCATAGCGATGGTCATGGGGCCCACGCCACCCGGCACCGGGGTGATGAAAGAGGCCACAGGCTCCACGCCGGCAAAGTCCACGTCTCCGCAGAGCTTGCCCTTTTCATCCCGGTTCATGCCCACGTCGACCACCACGGCGCCGGGCTTGACCATGTCCGCCGTGACAAAATTGGCCTTGCCCACGGCGGAGACCAGGATGTCCGCCTGGCGGGTGATCTCCGCAAGTCCCCGGGTCCGGCTGTGGCAGACGGTGACCGTCCCGTTTTGGTGGAGCAGGAGCATGGCCATGGGCTTGCCCACGATATTGCTCCGGCCGATGACCACGCAGCGCTTTCCCTCCACGGGAATGCCGTAGGTCTTCAGCAGCTCCATGATCCCCGCAGGGGTGCAGGGAAGGAAGCGGTAGTCCCCGATCATGATTTTGCCCACGTTGTAGGCGTGAAAGGCGTCCACGTCCTTTCGGGGGTCGATGGCCTCCACCACGGCCCCCTCGTCCAGCCCTTTGGGAAGGGGGGACTGCACCAGGATCCCGTGGATCTCCTCCTTCCGGTTGAGGGTGTCCACCAGCTCTAAAAGCTGCCGCTGGGTGGTGTCCGCCGACAGGGCGTACTCCTCGGAGTGAATGCCAGCCGCCTCGCAGGCCTTTTTCTTGTTGTTCACGTAAATCCGGGAGGCAGGGTCGTCCCCCACGATGACCACTGCGAGCCCGGGGCACACCCCACGCTCCTTCAGGGCGGCCACCTCCTGGGCCACAGACTCCTTCACCTTCGCGGAAACAGCCTTGCCATCCATCCGCTGCGCCATGTTCCTCTCCCCTTTCTCACCGGGAGCGCTTACACGCCCTCCCCATTCTCTGTGGTTGTCTCTTCCCGCTTGTCCCCTTCAGGGCTGTCTTCCGTTCTCGCGCTTTCCTTGGAAGGAACCTCTTCCGAGGCGGGGACTTCCCCGCCGTCGGCCGGCTCTTGAAGTTTTCCTTCGGGCTCAGCCGCCTGGGACGCCTCTTCCTCCCCGGCCTCTGGAGAGCTCTCCTCCGGACGGCCGGAGATCTCCCGGTAGATTTCCTTCACCTCTTCCGGGGGCAGGTCCCCGAAGATGGTGCTGGGGCCGTCGTCCTCGGGCTCCTCTTCCACAAGCTCCTCGGGCAAGGGCTCCGCCAGGCCCACAGCCTCCATCACCCGATGGTCGCCGCAGCCGGTCAGGCTGGTCTTGTGGCGGAACACCGCCAGCAGGATGACCCCCGCCACAGCGCACAGGGCGGCGATCACCTGGGAGACCCGAAGTTCCGTCCCGGGGATCAACAGGCTGTCGGTGCGCAGGCCCTCAATGAAGAACCGGACCACACCGTACCAGACCATATACAGCAGGAAGGTCTGCCCGTCGTAACGGCGGTACTTCTTGTTGAAAACGTGCAGTAGCACAAACCCCAGCAGGCAGAGCAGGGACTCATAGAGGAAACAGGGGTGCACCGGGGCGCCGGACACCACCAGGGAGGTGGCGTCGCTCTCCATGCCCCAGGGCCGGGCGGTGGCGGTGCCGAAGGCCTCCTGGTTGGTGAAGTTCCCCCCGCGGCCCACGCACTGGCCGATCAAAAATCCCAAAGAGGCCAGGTCCATCACGGCGGCCACTTTCAGCTTGCGCAGCCGGGCCACCAGGGCGCCCGCTCCCAGGCCGCCCAGGATGCCGCCGTAAATGGCCAGGCCCCCGTCGTGGATCTGAAGGATCTCCATGGGGTTTTTCCAGTACTTGTCCCCGGGATAGAACACCACGTAAAACAGCCGGGCGCAGACCACGCCCACAATCAGGCCGGCGATCACCGCGTCGAACAGGTGATTGACGTCGATGTTCATGTCCTTGCACTTGAAAGAGGCGTAAATCAGGGCCAGCAGAAAGCCCGCCGCGATGATGATGCCGTACCAGTAAACATGGAAATTCCCGATGGAAAAGGCCACGGTGTTTACCGTAAACTCCAGGCCCAGGCCGGGAAACGAAATCGTATGCGTCATAGAAAAAGTACCTCCTTGCCTGGCGCACTGCCAGGCGCGTTATTTATTCCAAGGGCAGAATGACAGAGAGGACGCTCTGTTCCTCCCGGAAGATCCGCCCCAGCCGAAGGGAAGCTTCTTCCGGCTTCAAATCTGCCAGGGAGTCCACATAGGCAAACAGGTCCCTTCCCCGCAGGGCCATGTTCACAAGGCCGTTAGCCACATTTCCCATGTTGTCCAGGCCTGAGACGATCTCCCCGTAGAGGGCCCGTTTGGAGCGCTCGAAGGCCTCCAGGGGGATCCCCTCCCTGCAAAACCGCTCCGCCTCCTGGAGGATCTCCCGGGCCACCGCCTGAGGGTCCTTGGACTCGCCGCTGAAAAGGACGTTGGCGTAGCCGGCCCCCTCGAAATACTCGTAGGAAAAGCTGGACTCATTGATGAGCCCTCGGTCCAAGAGCCTGGAAAACAGCGGGGAGGATTCCGAGGCCATGGCCTCCAAGAGCACCTCCACCGCCGCCACGTCCCGCTCGCTGCGGGGGGCGCCGGCGCCCGGCTCCTTAAACCCGAACTGGAACAGGGGCGAGGCCACCGCCAGGCGCTCTTCCACCTGGTGGCGGACCACGGAATCCGGCTCCTCCGGGAAGACCCGGCGGACCTTTTGAGGCTGGGAGGGCTTTAAGAGCCGGCCGCACACCTCCAGCACCTTGTCCACCTGGAAATTCCCCGCCACCGCCAGCACCATGTTGTGCAGGTTGTAGAAGGTGTTGTAGCACCGGTACAGCAACTTCGGGGTGATCTGGGCGATGCTCTCCACCGTGCCCGCGATGTCCGTCTGGATGGGGTGGCTGTGGTACATCCCCTTCAGGTAGTTGAACATCAGGCGCCACTGGGGGTCGTCCTCGTACATCTTGATCTCCTGGCCGATGATGCCCTGTTCCTTTTTTACGGTCTCCTCGGTAAAGTAGGGGTGCTGGACAAAATCCAGCAGGATCTCCAGGGACTGGTAAAACTGGTCCGTGCAGGAAAACAGGTAGCAGGTGGTCTCAAAGGAGGTGAAGGCGTTGGCGTTGGCCCCGGTCTTTGCGTAGCGCTGGAAGGCGTCCCCCTCTTCGCTCTCAAAGAGCTTGTGCTCCAGGTAGTGGGCGATCCCCTCGGGCACCTTTTGGGGCTGGGGCTCCCCCTCCCGCTGGAAGCAATTGTCGATGGAGCCGTACTTTGTGCCGAAAATCGCAAAGGTGGTGTGGGAGTGTTCCTTGGGGAACAGGCAGATCTTAAGCCCTGTGGGGTGGTGGATCAAGCTGTAGCTGTCCCCCACCCACCGGCTTGTGATGGTGTCAATCCTCGGTTCCATGGCAGCCGCCTCCTTTCAGCGTGTACACAGCCCCCAGCCGCAGCCGCCGGGCGGCGTCCACCACCTGCTCCTTGGTGCAGGCCATCACCTGGGCGACGGCCTCTTCGCTGGGACAGACCACGCCGCTGAACACCTGGCCCAGGTGGGAGGACTCCATGGCCCGCAGGGAGTCCGTTATCCCCCGCAGGGAATCCCCCAGGGCCAGCTTGGCGGAGAGGAGCTCCTCATCGGTCAGCTCCCCCTTCTGCAGGGCGGAGAGCTGCTCTAAAATGGCCGCCTCAGCCTGGGGGAGGTCGTCCCCCTCTACGCCGCTCTCCACATAGAGGGCCCGGCTGTGGGCGTCAAAACCCGTCGAGCAGTAATAGCACAGTCCCAGCTTTTCCCGGACGTTCTGGAACAGCTTGGAGCTGGGCGTGCCCCCCAGGGCCGCCGCCATCAGCTGATAGACCCACCGCTCAGCCGGGTCAAAGTCCACCCGAAAGCCCATGGAAAGCTTTGCTTGGGCCAGGGGCTGCTCCTCCACTGCCCGGCGGACCCCCTGGGGTTCCCGGTAGGAAAGGGGACCGGTGGGCTGGGGCCTGCCCAAACCGGCAAACCTCTCCCGGAACAGCTCCGCGTCCGGCTGGCAGTCCCCCAGGGCGAAGATCTCAAACTGAGAGGACCTGAGGACCTCTTCCCAGGCCGCCGTTACAGCGCGCCGGTCCAGGTTTTCCACGTCCTCTCGGGAGCCGTACCGGTCTATGCCGGGGGCCTCGCCCCAAAACAAAAGCTCCTTGCAGCGCCGGTGCGCAAAGGAGGCCTTATCGTTGAATTCCGCGTCCTTCATCTCCAAAAGCTGGCGCTGTTCCTGGCAAAAGCCCTCCAGGGGGAACAGGCCCTCCCCATCCCGCAAAGGGGCAAAGAACACGTCGAAAAGAAGCCCTGTGAGCTGGGAGAACATGTCCTCCCCCCCAAAGGCGTAACGGCTGGCAATGCCGTTGACCGCCAAGGATAGGATCTGAAAACCCCCTCTGCGCTGGACGCTGCTGCTGAGGGAGGCACCGTACAGCTGGGCCAGCTGGCGGCTCAGAGCGGTAAAATCCGGGTATTTCTGGGTGGCACGGCTTGCAAGGCTTGGCAAAATGCCGTAAAGGGCCGCGGTCTCCCGCCTGAGCGGGGTCAGCATGTGTACTGAGACCCGCATGGTTTTGCGACGGGGGTCTGTAAAGCTGTGCAGCCTTACGGCGTCCCCGATCCGCAGGGTGTTCCATTTGCTCATAGTTTGCGACCTTCCCAAATGAATTGCAAAAGAATTGCATAAATATGCTATTGTTTCCCTAGTATAGCACACTTTTCCCTGTTTTGAAAGGGCTCTAAAAAAATTCACAAATGGAAAGGGCCCGCCCCGAGAGCGCGCCCTTTCCGCGTGGCCTATTCTGTTACAGGGTGCCGAAGATCCGGTCGCCCGCATCGCCCAAACCGGGCAGAATGTAGCCGTTTTCGTTGAGGCAGCGGTCCACCGAGGCGCAGTAGACGTGGACGTCCGGATGGGCCTTGGCCAGGGCCTCGATGCCCTCGGGGGCGGCGATGACGCAGAGGAACTTGATGCTCTTGGGGTGGCTGCGCTTGACGATGGTGATGGCGTCAATGGCGGAGCCGCCGGTGGCCAGCATGGGGTCCAGGACGATGACGTCCCGCTCCTCAATATCCTGGGGAAGCTTGTTGTAGTACTCCACCGGCTTCAAGGTCTCGTGGTCCCGGTAGAGGCCGATATGCCCCACCTTGGCGGAGGGCACCAGCTCCAGCATGCCGTCCACCATGCCCAGGCCGGCCCGCAGGATGGGCACAAAGGCCAGCTTCCGGCCGGCGATGACCTGGGTGGTGGTCTTCTCCATGGGGGTGGCGGTCTCCACCTCCATCAGGGGCAGGTCCCGGGTGGCCTCGTAGCACATGAGGGTGGCGATCTCACTGACCAGCTCCCGGAAATTCTTGGTGCCGGTGGACACGTCCCGCAGGAACGTGAGCTTGTGCTGGATCAGCGGGTGGTCCATAACAAAGACGTTCGGGTAGTTTTTCATGGGTCTATCTCCTCCTGGATCTATCAAAGCTTTCCTTCTTCAATCTGGGCGATCTGGTCGATCCGCCTCTGGTGGCGGCCCCCCTCGAACTCCGTTTGCAGGAAGGTCTCCAACATCTTCAGGGCAGTCTCCTCGTCCACCACTTTGCCGCCCATGCACAGGACATTGGCGTTGTTGTGGCGGCGGGTCATCTCCGCGCAGTAGGTATTCGTGCAGAGGGCGGCCCGGATGCCCGGGACCTTGTTGGCCGCTATGGAGATGCCAATGCCCGTGGAGCAGACAAGCACCCCGAAATCCGCCTGGCCGGAGGCCACAAACCGGGCCGCCTTAGCGGCGATGGGGGCGTAGTCCACCGAGTCGGTGCTGTAGGCGCCAAAGTCCTCGTAGGGGATGCCGCGCTCCTCGCAGTAGCCGCGCACGGCCTCTTTCAGGGCAAAGCCCCCGTGGTCACATCCAATGGCAAGTTTCATAAGCGGGCTCCTTTCTCTTCACGCGCTTGTTTTAGCTTGAGCTCCCGTTCCGCCTGGGGAAGCCGCAGGTACACCGGGGCCAGGGCGTCCGACGGGACCCCCTTCCCCTGGGCCAGGGCCGTCTCCCCCCGCAGGGCCGTAGAGGACGCCCGCTGGAACCGGATGTTTTCCGGGGCCAGGCGAGCGCCCCAGGAGGCAAAGGTCCTGTGGCACAGGCCGGCCCCGTCCCCCAGCAGGAGCGCCTTCGGGCCCCAGGGCCGCAGCTCCTCTTCCAGAGCGGCGATGGAGAGGGCCCGGTCCTCAGTCAGGCGGCGCAGGGCGCCATTTTCCACTTGGAACAGGGCGTTGTACACCTGGCCGCAGCGGGCGTCCATCACGGCGCAGAGGACCGCCCCCTCCGCCCCGAGCCCCCCAAAGGCAATGGCTTCCAAGGTAGAGACCCCCGCGCAGGGAAGGCCTCCCGCGAAGGCGATCCCCTTGGCGCAGGCAACGCCGATGCGCACCCCGGTGAAGGAACCCGGCCCGTGGGAGACGGCTATCCCCTCCAGATCCCCGCAGGAGCGTCCTGCGCAGGCCAAAAGCTCCTGGACCATGGGCAGCAGGGTCTGGCTGTGGGTCTGCTTGGTGTGGATGTAAAACTCTCCCAAAAGGCGCCCGTCCTCCACCAAGGCCGCGGAGGCGGGACCCGCCGAGGAGTCGATTCCCAGCACTAACATGAGGTTCCCCCTCCTTTCCAGCCCTCTATGGAAATGATCCGGTCGCAGTCCTGTTCCCCCCGCCGGATGTCGACAGCTATGACACCCTCGGGCAAGGCCCTGGCGATGTTCTCGCTCCACTCGATGACCAGCACGCAGTCCGTGTCCAGGTAATCGAAGAACCCGGTGGAGTACAGGTCGTCCCAGCCGTCCACCCGGTACATGTCGAAGTGCTCTACCGTAAGGCGGCCCCGGTACTCGTTTACCAGGGCGAAGGTGGGGCTGGAGGCCACGTCCCCGCAGCCAAGGCCCAGGGCCAAGCCCCGGGTGAAGGCGGTCTTCCCCGCCCCCATGCCGCCGGTAAAGGCGATGACCTCTCCCCCCTTCAGGTCCTGGGCCAGCCGCTGGGCCAGGCGGGAGGTCTCCTCCGGGGAATGGGTGATAAACTGCTGCGCCATATCAGAACAGGCCGTGGATCACGGCGTTGTCGTCCACATCGATTTTCTCGGCGGCGGGGACCTTGGGCAGGCCGGGCATGGTCATGATGTCCCCGGCGTAGGCCACCACAAAGCCCGCGCCGCTGGAGAGCCGCAGATCCCGGATGGTGATGGTGAAGCCCGTGGGACGGCCCAGGAGCTTGGCGTTGTCCGACAGGGAGTACTGGGTCTTGGCGATACAAACGGGAAGGCTGTCGCCGCCCAGGGCCTTAATGTCCTTCAGGGACTTCTGGGCTGCGGCGGTGAAGGTCACATCCTGGGCGCCGTAGATCTTCTGGGCGATGGCGGCGATCTTCTCCTCCACCGTGGCCTCGATGGGATAAATGGGGGCAAAATTCCGCTTGCCCTCGCTCTCGTCGATGACGTCGCAGATGGTCCGGGCCAGGTCCAGGCCGCCCTCGCCGCCCTTGGAAAAGACCTCGGACAGGGCGTAACGGACCCCCAGCTCCTTGCAGCAGTTGTCCACCACCTGGAGCTCGGCGTCGGTGTCGGTGCCGAAGCGGTTGATGGCCACCACTACCGGCACCCCAAACTTCTGCATGTTCTCCACATGGGCCTTGAGGTTTACAATGCCCTTTTCCAGGGCGGGGACGTTCTCCCCGGAGAGCTCCGCCTTGGGCACGCCGCCGTTGTACTTTAGGGCCCGGACAGTGGCCACTACCACCACGCAGGAGGGGGCAAGGCCCGCCATGCGGCACTTGATGTCCATGAATTTCTCGGCGCCCAGGTCAGAGCCGAAGCCGGCCTCGGTGATGCAGTAGTCCGCCAGCTTTAAGGCCAGGCGGGTGGCCCGCACGGAGTTGCACCCGTGGGCGATGTTGGCAAAGGGCCCGCCGTGCATAATGGCCGGGGTGCCCTCGATGGTCTGGACCAGGTTGGGGTTGACCGCGTCCCGGAGCAGGGCGGCCATGGCGCCCTGGGCCTTGATGTCCCGGGCGTAGACGGGTTCGCCCCCGTAGGTGTAGGCGATGAGGATGTTCCCCAGACGGTCCTTCAGGTCGTTCATGTCCCGGGCCAGGCACAGGATGGCCATGACCTCGGAGGCCACAGTGATGATGAAGCCATCCTCCCGGGGCACGCCGTTGACCTTGCCTCCCAGACCGATGATGGTGTTGCGCAGGGCCCGGTCGTTCATGTCCAGGCAGCGCTTGATCTGGATGCGGCGGGGGTCGATGCCCAGGGCGTTGCCCTGCTGAAGGTGGTTGTCCAGCATGGCGCAGCACAGGTTGTTGGCGGAGGTGATGGCGTGCATATCCCCGGTGAAGTGAAGGTTGATGTCCTCCATGGGCAGCACCTGGGCGTAGCCGCCGCCGGCCGCCCCGCCCTTGATGCCGAACACCGGCCCCAGGGAGGGCTCCCGCAGGGCGATAACGGCGTTTTTGCCGATTTTCGCCATGGCCTGGCCCAGACCGGCGGTGGTAGTGGTCTTGCCCTCCCCGGCGGGAGTGGGGTTGATCGCGGTCACCAGCACCAGCTTGCCGTCGGGCTTGTCCGCCAGGCGGGCAAAGGCCCGCTCGTTGATTTTGGCCTTATACTTTCCGTAAAGCTCCAGTTCGTCCTCCTGGATGCCCAGCCCCGCGGCGATCTCCGCAATGGGCCGAAGTGTTGTGCTCTGGGCGATTTCGATGTCTGATAGCATATTTCCCCGCACCTTTCTGGCTTGCGCCATGAAATAGTTTCGCTCGATCCCTCTCATTATAGAATATTCGGCAGGAATAGTAAAGAGCGAAACAAAAATCTTGAAGGCCCGGGGCGGATGTGCTATAATGACTTGACATAATTTGCGAATGGGAGACTCTCGCGCCCCAGGGCGGGCCGCGTTGTGAAAGAATAGGAACTGCTATGGTAAAACGTTGCTTTAAGGGGATCTTCAACTACATCAAAAAGGCGGACATTCTCCTTTGGCTGCTGCTGGCGGCCATTTCCGCCTACAGCCTGCTGCTGCTGCGCAGCGTGGACAGCGCCGTGGGCACGGGCTACTTCCGCACCCAGCTGTTCGCCATCGGCCTGGGCGTCGCCGGGGCCGTGGCCATCTCCCTGATGGACTATGGGGCCCTGGCGAACTTCTGGTACCTCTTCGGGGGCGCCTCCATCTTTTTGATGATCTACACGGCCCTGTTCGGAGACCAGGTGCTGGGCAGCGGCGGCGTGAACGCCCGGGCGTGGATCCAGATCGGCGGCAGCACCTTCCAAACCTCGGAGGCGGTGAAAATCGCCTTTATCCTCACTTTTTCCAAGCATTTGGACACTCTTAGGAAAAAGGAGCTGCTCCACCGGCCCCTCCACGTGGTGCTGCTGGCCTTCCACGCACTGATCCCCATGCTGCTGTGCCAGCTTCAGGGAGACACCGGGGCCGCAGTGGTGTTCTTCGCCATGTTTGTGGCCATGAGCCTGGCCGCCGGGGTGAAGCTGCGCTATTTCGCCATGCTGGGAGGGTTGATCCTGGTGACCCTTCCCCTGCTGTGGAAGTTCTTTATGAGCGAGTACCAAAAGCTCCGCTTTATCGCCGTCTTCAACTTGGACGACCCCAACATCCAAATGGACGCGGGCTACCAGCAGTACCAGGGGAGGATCTCCATCGGAAGCGGGAAGCTCTCTGGCCAAGGGCTCTTTAACGGCAGCCGGGTGGCCAGCAGCAGCGTGCCCTTCCAGCAGAGCGACTACATCTTCTCCGTGGCCGGCGAGGAATTGGGCTTTGTGGGCTGCTCCCTCATCATCCTGCTGCTGCTGTTGTTCATGCTCAAGGTCCTGCACGTGGCCCACCTGGCCCGGGACGACTTGGGCAAGTACATGTGCTTTGGCTATTTCGGGATCATCGCCCTGCAGTCTGTGTCCAACATCGGCATGTGCCTGGCGCTGCTCCCCGCCATGGGCGTGACGCTGCCCTTCTTCAGCGCCGGCGGCTCCTCGGCCATCTGCATGTACCTGGGTTTCGGCTTGGTGCAGAGCATCCACATGCGCCGCAAAGAGGGAGAGGGCCTGCGCCTGAACCGGAAAGCCCCTATACGCTTTATTACAAACCGCATGGAAAACGAGGGGTGACCCCCCCGAAAGAGGCCCCCGGCAAACCCGGGGGCCTTCCTTTTGGCCAGCGGCCCAGCTTTCGGCCGGGCGTATTGATTTTCCCCGCGCCACCGTCTATAATGGAGTACAGAAAGCCAAGCCCGGAAAGGAGCGGTCCCCTTGAAGAACGCCCGCGACAAACATTCGACTTATATATATATATATATATATATATCGCTAATATCTAAAGCTGTCATTGCTCTTCTATTTTTCCTGCTGGGGGGATTTGTGGTGTGGAACATCCTCTTCGCCCCGGAGGAATACGGCAAGGCTTCTTACAATGCCCTTCTGCTCACGGTCCTGGGCCTCTCGGGCGGGGCGGCCCTGTTTCTCTTCTGGGGACGGGGGAAGAAAGCCCTGAAGGCCCGATGGGCCTGCCGCTCCATCCCCTGGAACGCGGTTTCCTGGGCGGGTTTTTTCCTTCTGCTTTTGCTCTGCTTTTGGATTCGGTATGGGTGGATTCTGGAAAACCCCATCGACCCCGCGGGGGACTATCAGACCTTTTACATCGCGGCAGACTCCCTGGCCTCCCAGTTTGACATCTCGGGCCTTGAGAGTTTTCTGCCCCGATACATGGCCCTATTCCCCCATATTTTCGGCTACGCCTCTTTTCTCAGCCTGATCTTTTCCCTGTTTGGCTCCTCCCCCTTCGCCGCCGCTGTGACCAACGTGGTCCTCTCCACAGTTTCCATGGCCCTTCTTTACTACCTGGGCCTGAAGCTCTCCGGTTCCTTTATGGCCTTTGCGGTCTCCCTGTTCTGGACCCTCTGCCCTTCCCAGATCCTGTTCAACATGTTTGTGTTGTCCGAGCCCTACTACACCACCTTGCTGCTGGCCTCGATGGCGGGCCTTCTCTGGATCAAGGGGAGGCTTGCCCCCTTTCGCCGGTGGCAGGCCTTCCTTGCCGGGGCGCCCTTGGGGCTGGTGCTGGCCCTGGCCAACAGCGCCAGGCCCATCGCGGCCATTGTGGTCATCGCGGCGGCAATTCTGCTCTTTGTGGTGGAGCCCCTCACCCAGGGCGCCGGGGCGGGAAAACGTTTTTTGCTCCTGCTGGGCCTCTGCCTTGTCTACGTGGCGGCGGGCAAGGGAAACGACTGGCTTTTCACCCAACGGGTGGGCGAGGCGCCGGCCTCCGCCCCGGGGTACAACATCTATGTGGGTTTTAACACCCGATCCCACGGGAAATGGAACCAGGAGGACAGCACCCTTCTGACCAGCTACAGCGGCACGGAGGGCCTCTCCGCCCGGCAGGTGCAAGAGGCAATGCTGCAGGAGGCCTGGGGCCGGATCACTTCGGGAGACATCGATTTCTCCGACCTGTTCTACCACAAACTGTTGGTCCTTTGGCAGACAGACGACGCTCCGGTCACCTACGGAAAAACCGTCCTGGAGGATCTGGAAGGCCTCTCGAGCTGGTGCGACGGCTTTTACTGCCTGCTCTGGATCTTCAGCCTGGGGGGAATGTGGTTCCTCCTCCGGGAGGGAGGCGCCCCCTGGCTCTATCTTTTTCCCCTGTTCCTTTTGGGGCTGACCATGGCCCAGATGCTGGTGGAGGTGGCGCCCCGCTACCACTACGGGGGGATCCCCTGCCTGGCGGCGCTGGCGGCCTACGGGGCCGCTGGGCTGGCCCGGCGGTCAGAGCTGCGGGCGGAAGGCCTTTGCCTACCTTCCCCCTTTGGGAGGGCACGGCACGGGACACCCAGAGAAGGAGGCGTTCTATGGAAGCGGATTGGACAAAGCGGGAGACGGTGATTGCCTTTTGCAAAGGGCTCTCCCAGGAGGTGCGGGAGGACTACCCCTTCCACGACGACAACTGGACGGTGATGCGCCACTGGGGGAACAAAAAGGGCTTCGCCTTTCTCTATGAGAGGGAGGGGCGAATCTGGGTGAACGTGAAGTGCGCCCCGGAATGGCTCCACTTTTGGCGGGACGCCTACCCCGCCGTCATCCCGGCCTACCACATGAACAAGGCCCACTGGAACACCATTGTGTTAGACGGCACCGTGCCGGCGGAGGAAATCCAGAACATGCTGGCGGAAAGCTGGCGGCTGACGGCGCCCAGGGGGGAGGAGAAAAGGCCATGTTAAAGATTGGATGCCACCTGTCCAGCTCCAAGGGCTATCTGGCCATGGGGAAAGAGGCGGTGAGGATTGGGGCCAACACCTTCCAGTTCTTCACCCGCAACCCCCGGGGCGGCAAGGCAAAGCCCCTGGATTTGGAGGACATAGCGGCCTACAACGCCTTCGCAAAGGAGCAGGGCCTCTTCCCCATTCTGGCCCACGCCCCTTACACGCTGAACGCCTGCGCCGCTGACGAGGGCCTGCGGACCTTCGCCCGGGAGACCCTGGCGGACGACCTCTCCCGGCTGGAACACATCCCCGGGAGCCTCTATAACTTCCACCCCGGCAGCCATGTAAAGCAGGGGGCGGAGGCAGGCGTCGCCCGGATTGCCCAAACCCTCAACGCCGTGCTGCGGCCCCAGATGTCCACCACCGTGCTGTTGGAGACCATGGCCGGGAAGGGCTCGGAGGTGGGCCGCAGCTTTGAGGAGCTGCGGGCCATTCTGGACCGGGTGGCGCGTTCGGACAAGCTGGGGGTGTGCCTGGACACCTGCCACGTCTACGACGGGGGCTACGACTTGGTGAAGGATTTGGACGGGGTACTGGAAGAATTTGACAGGGTCATCGGGCTCTCCCGGCTGCGGGCCGTCCACCTGAACGACTCCAAAAACCCCTTGGGCAGCCGCAAGGACCGCCACGAAAAGCTGGGAGAGGGCTCTCTGGGGATGGCGGCCTTGGAGCGCATCGTCAACCACCCGGCCCTGCGGGAGCTCCCCTTCTATCTAGAGACCCCCAACGATTTGGCAGGGTACGCCCGGGAGATCGCCCTGATGAAAGAGGCCTACCGGGAGTAAGGCGCCCCTTCCCCGAGATCGGGGAAAAACCCTTCGCGCCTTTGCGCCTGGGCGATGAGGCATTTTTTCACACAAAACTAAAACGCGCCGCCGGAAAAGCCGGCAGCGCGCGTTCGGGACTATCGAGAAGAGGGGCGCCGCCCCTTTTCCCGTTTTTCCTTCCGGGAGAAAAATTCCCACAAAAGCTTCTCCCCCTCTACCGCCAAAAGCGGGCACAGGGACAGCGCCCCCACCAGCAGCCACTGGAAAGATGTCAGTTCCGTGGTTTTAAACAGGGCGGACAGGGGCGGGAACAACACCACGCTTACCATGAGGAACGCGCAGAACCCGCAGGCAGCCGCCAGCTTCCTGTTGGAGAAAAGCCCCAGCCGCAGCACAGAGTGCTCCGAGCGCATGTTGAAGCTGTGGACCAGCTGGGACAGGCTGAGGACCGCGAAGGCCATGGTGCGCCCCACGGCGGGATTGGCGGGGTCCGCGTCGAAAAAGACCCGTCCCAGGGTGTAAGCCAAAAGGGCCAGCGCCCCCACCAGGCACCCCTCTAGTGCCACAGAGAGGCCCATGCCCCCCGCGAAGATCCCCTCGTCCCGCCGGTGGGGAGGCTCTTCCATCACGTCCTTTTGGATAGGGTCGGCACCCAGGGCCAGGGCCGGCAGGGAGTCGGTAACCAGGTTCACCCAAAGAAGCTGTATGGCAAGCAGAGGCGTGGGAACCTGAAGCAAGAAAGCCGCGAACACCACCAGGATCTCTCCAATATTGCAGGAGAGCAGAAAGTGGACAGCCTTGCGGATGTTCCGGTAGATGCCCCGGCCCTCCCGGACGGCGGCGACGATGGTGGAAAAATCGTCGTCTGTCAGGACCATGTCTGCCGCCGACTGGGCCACCTCCGTCCCGTTTTTCCCCATGGCGCAGCCGATGTCCGCGGCCTTCAAGGCCGGTGCGTCGTTGACGCCGTCGCCGGTCATGGCCACCACCATCCCCCGGCGCTGGAAGGCCTTGACAATCTTCACTTTGTGCTCCGGGGAGACCCGGGCGAACACCCGGTACCGGAAGATATGGTCCGCCAGCTCCCTGTCGCCGCACTGGTCCAGCTCCCGGCCCTCCATCACCTGGGAAGGGCTGTCGGCCATCCCCAGACGGGAGGCGATGGCAAAGGCTGTGGCGGCGTGGTCCCCGGTGATCATCACCGGGAGGATGCCCGCCCCCTTGCACTGGGCCACAGCCTCCCGAACGCCGGCCCGGGGCGGGTCCTCCATGGCCACAAGGCCGCAGAAGACAAGGCCGCTCTCTATCTCCCGGTCCTCCCCGGGGAGGCTTTCCGCATCCCGATAGGCCACAGCCAACACCCGCAGGGCCCGCTGGGCCAGACGGCTGTTGTCCGAGAGGAGCTTCGCCCTCATGGCCCCGCTCAGGGGGACGGCCCGCCCGCCCCGGAGCATCCCCTCGCACCGGGCGAGGAGCACATCCGGCGCCCCCTTGGACACAATGCGGCAGCCTCCTCCCGGCAGCCGGTGGACGGTGGTCATCATCTTCCGGGCAGAGGTGAAGGGGATCTCCCCTATCCGGGGGAATTCCCGGTCCAGGTCCTGCTTCCGGCGGCCGCAGGCCCGAAGGAAGGCGGTCTCTGTGGGATCCCCCGAAAGCTTTCCTCCCTCCTCCCGGGAGTTGTTGCACAGGACCGCCAGCTCCAGGGCAAACTGGGCGGCAGGGCCTTTTACAGGCTCCTCCCCCTCTGCGCCGGAAAACGCTGCCACGGTCATCCGGTTCTGGGTGAGGGTGCCCGTCTTGTCGGAACAGATCACCTGGGTGCTCCCCAGGGTCTCCACCGCAGGAAGGTGGCGCACGATGGCCCTCTTTTGAGCCATGCGCCCCACCCCCATGGCCAGCACGATGGTCACCACAGCGGTAAGCCCTTCGGGGATGGCGGCCACCCCCAGGCTGATGGCGATGAGGAACATCTCCAAGGGGTCCATCTTCTGGAGCAGGCCCAAAAGGAAAATCACCCCGCAGATGGCCACCACTCCCAGGCCCAGCACTTTTCCCGTCTCCTTGAGCCGCTGCTGCAAGGGGGTCTGAGGGGCTTTTTCCCGGGCCAGCATCTGGGCGATGCCGCCCACGGCGGTATCCATGCCCGTGGCCGTCACCACCCCTACCCCGGCCCCGGACACCACCCCGGTGGAGGCGAAGGCCATGTTCCTCCGCTCCCCCAGGGGCGCCTGGGAGGGACAGAGCACCTGGGCGTCCTTTTCCGCCGGAACGGACTCCCCGGTGAGAGCGGACTCCTCCACCTTCAGCTCCACAGTCTGCAAGAGCCGCAGGTCTGCGGGGACCAGGTCCCCCGCCCCCAGGATCACCACGTCCCCGGGGACCAGCTCCCAGCTCTCCACCTGCTGCCGCTTTCCCTCCCGCAGGACCCGGGCATGGGGGGAGGAAAGCTTTTTCAAGGCCTCGATCGCCCTGTCCGCCCGGAGCTCCTGGACCGTGCCGATTACGGCGTTTACCGCCACAATGGCCAAGATGATGAGAGAATCCACGTATTCCCCGTCCCCCCGGACCCAGGACACCCCGAAGGACACCCCTGCCGCCCCCAGGAGGACCAGCACCATGAAGTCCTGGAACTGGCCCAGAAAGCGGCGGAGCACCCCCTGCTTTTTTCCGCTTTGAAGCTGGTTGCGGCCGTAGCGGGCCAGGCGGCGCTGGCACTCCTGCCGCCCAAGTCCCCGGCGGGGGTCGGCTTTCAGGGCGTGAAGGGCCTCTCCTGCGCCGACGCTGAAAAAATCCATCGCTTTGCTCCTCCCCGTTTTTTACTAGACCTATGCGCCGGGCCCCCTCTTTATGCAGGCGCGAAAAAGGGGCCGCCGCTTTCGCGGCAGCCCCTCTTGTAGGCGCTTTAGTGGTTTTTCTGGTAGGAGGGCGCGTTCTTGGGCGTCAGCCCCTTGATTACATTCCGGTAGTAGGCGTAGGTCAAGGGCTCTTCCTCGCTTAGGATCTCCGCCTCCTCTGCAAGGCCCACAAAGAGCATGTGGGTTCCCAGGTCCACCGCCTGCTCCACCTTGCAGCTGTAGCGGGCGCAGGCGTTCTCCTGGGTGTAGGGCATGCCGGCGCCGTCCAGGGCAAAAGTGCCCTCGGGGAATTTGTCAAAGTCCCGGCCTGTGCGGAAGCCAAAGCGGCCGATAAACAGCATGTCCGCCCGCTGGTCCAGGGCCACAGCCGAAAAGCGCCCCGCCTTCTCCATGAGCTGGCAGGTAAGGTTTTCCTTGTTCACCGTCACAGCCAGGCGCACCGGTTCCGACGTCACCTGCTGCAGGGTGTTCACCACACAGCCGCTGCGCTCCCCCTCCGCCTGGGCGGAGACCACATACAGGCCGTATGTTACTTTGTACAGTGCTTTTTCGTCCACAGGACATACCTCCTTTTTTATAGTCTAGCCCTATCCCTATTATTTCATATCTTCCCAGGATACGCAAGGGAAATTTTGGGAGCCCGACGGTCAGAAGACCTGGATGCTCCTCATGCGCACCTGGTCCCGGGCGGCGGTGACGTGGACCGTCAGCCGGCAGAGGTCTGGGTTTCCGTCCACTGTCAGGGGGTTCTGCCCCTCGTAGGGGTCCTGTAGGCGGCAGATGCGCTTGTGCCCGATGCAGGTCCCCTGATACAGGACATACTCCCGGCCGCTGGCGAATTCCCCGACAATCCGGAAGCTCTCCACCCGCTGGCCCTGGGCGATGTCCTCCTGGAGGACCACATACTTTGCGTCCCGGCGGGGCCGGGTAAAACAGACTCTGTACTGGGCCTGGGTGGGCGGGCAGCCGGGGACCTCTTCCACCTGGGTGGGCAGAGGGGCGCCAAACTCCTGCCGGAGCAGGGCGCCAAACTCCTTGAGCCGCTGGACGTCCCGGGGGTCGAAGAGGCCGTTTCGGTTAGGGGGAATGTTCAGGTGGAGGCAGGCGTTGTTCCCCACCGAGGCCAGGTACGTGTCAAACAGGCGCTTTAAGGAGTGGGGCTCCTCCTGGGGGTGCCAAAACCAGCCGGGACGAATGGACATGTCGATCTCCGCGGGGACGAAGGCAAGGCCTTTGCTGTAGAGGATGTTGGGCAGGGAGCCAATCTCCTGGGCGGTGTTGTAGAGGTAGGAGAGGTCCCCCTCCCCAAAGAGGGGCCCGGGCCCGGTCTGGACCGGGGCAAAGGGGCACAGCTCCGAGGGCACCGCCGCCCATTCCTCGTGGCGGGCGGCGCCTGCCTCGTTGCCGCACCAGCGCACGTCCGGGCCGTAGTCGTTGAAGATCACCGCGCCGGGCTGGTACTTGCGGATCAGTTCAAAATACCGGGGGAAGTCATACTCCTGGCGCTTGCCGCCGGGACCCTCCCCGCAGGCGTTGTCAAACCAGACGTAGAAGATCTCCCCATATTCCGTCAGCAGCTCGGTGAGCTGGGCGCAAAAGAAATCGTTGTAGGCCGAGGTGCCGTAATAGGGGGAGTTCCGGTCCCAAGGGGACAGGTAAAAGCCGAATCGGATTCCCCCTTCCCGGCAGGCCTGGGCGGCCTCTTTCACCACGTCCCGGCCCAGGGGGCTGTTTTTCACACTGTGCTCTGTGTGGCGGGAGGGCCACAGGCAAAAGCCGTCGTGGTGCTTGGCGGTGAGGACCAAGCCCTTCATCCCGGCGGCCTTGACGGCCTCCACCCACTGGCCACAGTCCAGTTTTTGGGGGTTAAAGAGGGACTCTTCCTCCCTTCCGTCCCCCCATTCCCTGTCTGTAAATGTGTTCACCCCGAAGTGGACAAAGGCGTACTGCTCCAGGTCGAACCAGTCCAGCTGCTTCTGGGTGGGGCGCGCCTGGGCCGCCTCCTTGAGAAATGGGATCATAAAAAAACTCCGCCCTTCCCTCCCCGCCGCGGCGGGGCTTATTTGGGGCAGAGTATACCATGTTTGCCCAAAAAACGCAACGCTTTGGCCCCACGGCCTTCCCTTTTGGGGAAAAAGATTGTATAATTTAAAAAAGCCCACCGCCCCTGGGTTTCCAGGCAGGGGGCTAAACAAGGAGGAGTTACCCATGAAGGAAAACCCCGCGCAGATTCTGCGCCGCGCCCAAGAGGGCTGGCAGCCCCCGGAGGTCCCTCAGGACATCCCCCAGGGGGACATGCCCGGCGACAAGGTGTGGATCGGCCCCCGGTCCATCGCCAAAGCCAACACGGCGTTCCGGGCCGCCCTGCCCCTTCTGGCCGAGGCCCTGGAAAATAGCCCCGCCAAAAAGGCGGTGCTGGCTGTCTCTGGAGGCAGCGGCGTGGGAAAGACCTGCGTCTCCGCCCTTTTGGCCTACTACTTAAACCAGTTGGGGGTGGGGGCTTTTACCCTGTCCGGCGACAACTACCCCCGCCGCTACCCGGAGCTCAACGACGCGGAACGCCTGCGCATCTTCCGCAGCGGGGGCGTGCGGGGCATGGTGCAGGCGGGGGAGTACTCCCCGGAGAGGGCCGCGGCCCTCAAGGAGCTCCAAGGCGCCGGCCTGGACCCCGATCCCAGCCAGTGCCAGAAACACCCCTGGCTCTCCCCCTACCAGCAGGCCGGGCGGGAGGCCCTCTCCCAGTACCTGGGCACGGAATTGGAGCAGGAGTACGAGGAGCTGGAGCAGGTGCTGGCCCAGTTCAAGGAAGGGTGGGAGAAGATTTGGCTCAAGCGCTTGGGCCGGGACGACACCGCCCTGTGGTTTGAGGAAAAGGACTTTTCCAAGATCTCCGTGGTGGTGCTGGAGTGGACCCACGGCAACTCTGGGAAATTCCAAGGGGTGGACATTCCCCTGCTGCTCTCCAGCACCCCGGCGGAAACTCGGGAATACCGGCTCTCCCGGGGCCGGGACGCGAACGCCGACACCCCCTTCATCACCATGGTGCTGGAGCTGGAGCAGCAAAAACTGGAGGCCCGGGCGCCTTTTGCCCGGCTGATCGTCTCCAACGGCTGCGAACAGATCTCCTACGACGAATACAAGCGGCAGATGGCCGCAGGCAGGTGAACCCTATGAGCTATAACCCGAACGGCCCCATGCTCAACGCCTATCCAGACAGCCTAGGAGGAAACCTTTCCCGGGCGGTGGATTTTTTGAAAGTGGACAGGGTAAAAGGGGCTTTTTCCTCCTTTTACATCCTGCCGAGCCTCTTCCACTCCGACCTGGACCGGGGCTTCTCCGTGATCGATTACGGCATCAACCGGGAGATCGCCCAAAAAGAGGACCTGGACGCCCTGAGGGAGCTGGGCCTGGATTTGAAGCTGGATTTCATTTTGAACCACCTCTCCGTCCAATCCCCCCAGTTCCAGGATCTGCTGGAAAAGGGAGACGACTCCCCCTACCGGGACTTTTTCATCGACTGGAACAAGTTCTGGGAGGGCTGCGGCGACTTGGACGAGGAAGGCGTGCTGGTCCCCCGGCAGGAGTACATCCGGGACATGTTTTTCCGCAAGCCCGGCCTGCCCGTGTTGGTGGTGGAGTTTGCCGACGGCACCAAGCGCCCCTACTGGAACACCTTCTACCAGCAGGTGGACGTGGACGAAAAGGACCAAAAACACTACCTGGGCCAGATGGATTTGAACATCCAATCCCTCCTGGTGCTGGATTTTTACAGGGACACCCTGAGGACCCTGGCCGGTTACGGGGCCAAAATCGTCCGGCTGGACGCCTTCGCCTACGCCCCCAAGGAGGTGGGGGCGAAAAACTTCCTAAACGACCCGGGCACCTGGGACTTTTTGCAGCAGATCACCGAGATGGCCCGGCCCCACGGGGTCTCTCTCCTGCCGGAGATCCACGCAAGCTATGAGGAGGGCACCTACCGGACCATTGCCCAAAAGGGCTACATGGTGTACGACTTCTTCCTGCCGGGGCTGGTGCTGGACGCCTTTGAGCAGAAGTCCGGGGAGAAGCTGTGCGCCTGGGCCAACGAGATCTTGGAAAGGGGCATGAAAACCGTCAGCATGCTGGGCTGCCACGACGGCATTCCCCTGCTGGACTTAAAGGGGCTGCTGCCCGAAGAGCGCATCCAGGGGCTCATCGACACCCTGGTCAAACGGGGCGGCTTTGTAAAGGACCTCCACGGGGCCAAGAACGTCTATTACCAGGTCAACGCCACCTACTACAGCGCCCTGGGCGAGGACGACCGGCGGATGCTACTGGCCCGGGCCATCCATCTGTTCATGCCCGGGAAGCCCCAGGTGTGGTATCTGGACCTGTTCGCCGGCAAGAACGACTACGAGGCCATGAAGCGGGCCGGGGCTGGCGGCCACAAGGAGATCAACCGGACCAACCTCTCCTGGGAGGAGCTGGAGAAGGGCCTTGCCCGCCCGGTGGTGGAAAAGCAGCTGGGGCTGCTCAAGGCCCGGGCCTCCTGCCCGGCCTTTGGCCCAGGGGCCTCCATCTCCGTCCGGTCCCAGGGCAGCAGGCTCTCCTTTGTCTGGGAGGGCGCGGGCCAGCGGGCGGCCCTGGAGGCAGACCTTGCCACCTGCGCCTTCACCGCCCAGGTCACCGATGAAAAGGGCGAAAAGGTTTTCTACATGAAGCAGGAATAAAAAATAACCGCCTGCGGGCAGGGGACTCATCGGAGGGCCCCTGCCCGCTTCCATTTTAGGGGGCAATCCGGCGGGGAAAACACAATTTTTCATTGTAGCAAGGGAAAAAATCTGCTATAATCGGACATGAAACTGCAAGCAGGGAGATGGACGCAAAAATGAAGATAACGCTGGAAAACCTCACCAAGCGCTTCCCTGCCCGGGGCAGGAGGGCCCAGGGCGAAACCACCGCCGTAAAGGCCCTCTCCTTTGAGATCCCGGACGGCACGCTGGTGGGGCTGCTGGGGCCCTCTGGGTGCGGGAAATCCACCACGCTGAACATGATCTGCGGGCTGGAGTCCCCCACAGAGGGAAAGATATTTTTTGGGGACGAAGACGTGACGGACCTTCCCCCGGAGCTGCGGGGCGTGGGCATGGTGTTTCAAAACTACGCCCTATACCCCCATTTGACCGTGCTGCAAAACATCCTCTTCCCCTTGGAGAACCTGAAGGGGAAAGACCGGCCCTCCCGCAAGGAGATGAAGGCCCGCGCCCTGGAGACCGCCCAGCTGGTGCAGATCGAGGAGCTTTTGGACCGCAGGCCCCGGGAGCTTTCCGGCGGGCAGCAGCAGCGGGTGGCCATCGCCCGGGCCCTGGTGAAAATACCCCGGGTCCTCCTTTTGGACGAGCCCCTCTCCAACCTGGACGCCCGGCTGCGGCTGCAGACCCGGGAGGAGATCTGCAAGATTCAAAAGAAGACGGGGATCACCACCCTGTTTGTCACCCATGACCAGGAGGAGGCCATGAGCATCTCCGACCGGATCGTGGTGATGCGGGACGGGGTCCTCATGCAAGAGGGGCGGCCCCAAGAGGTTTACGACAACCCCCAAAACCTGTTTGTGGCAAAGTTTTTGGGCACGCCGCCCATCAACGTGTTCACCGGGGAGGTAAAGGCCGGGACCCTCTACCTGGGGGAAGACCCTGCGCTGGCCGTTTCCGGTGTGGGCGACCGCCCTGTGTTTGCGGGGGTGCGGCCCGAAGGCTTTTTGCCGGACGGGAACGGCCCTCTGGCCTGCGGCCTTCAGCGGGTGGAAGTGCTGGGCCGGGACACCAGCATCGTCTGCACCCACCCCGCTTGCCAGGCGGAAACCCTGCGGGCCATCCTCCGCTCGGAGGAGGAGGCTGCCCCTGCCGGAGGCGCCGCACGGTTCTCCCTGCGCCCGGAAAAGGTGTTCCTCTTCGACCGGGACACGGAAGAGCGCATTTTCTTTTGACTTTCACTGGGGCCCGCCCCAGGCAGGCCCTCTATTCCAGAGGTGATTTTTTCATGGACCGCAATTCCAAGCGCGCGTGGCTGTATCTGCTGCCCTCCCTGGTGCTGCTGGGCGTATTCCTGGTCTATCCCCTGATAGACGTGCTGGTCTACTCCGTGGAGGAGTGCTACAACTTCGCTTCCCAAACCTACGAGGGCGTGGGGCTGTACAACTACGCCTACGTGCTTCACGACCCCTACTTTTTGCAGGCGGTGGAGAACACCTTTGTGCTGGTGGTCATCACCGTGCCCACTTCCACCGTCCTGGCGCTGCTGATTTCCACCGCCCTTTCCTCCATCAAGGCCCTGCGGCAGCTGTACCAGACCATTTACTTTATGCCCTATGTGACCAACACCCTGGCTGTGGGCCTGGTGTTCATGGTGCTGTTCCAGCGCACCGAGTACACCGACGGGCTTGTAAACCTTATGCTCGCCTGGTTTGGGGCTGGGCCCATCGATTTTATCGACGGGCCCCACTGGGCCAAGATGTTCGTGCTGTGCTTTTACACAATCTGGGTGGTGCTGCCCTTTAAGATCTTGGTGCTCACCAGCGCCCTGGCCTCGGTCAACGACGAGTACTACAAGGCCGCCCGGGTGGACGGCACCTCCAAGGCGCGCACCTTCTTCCGCATCACCCTGCCCATGATCTCCCCCATGATCGTCTACTTGGTGATCACCGGTTTTATCGGGGCGTTTAAAGCCTACAGCGACGCGGTGGCCCTCTTTGGCACCGACCTGAACGCCGCGGGGATGAACACCATTGTGGGCTATGTCTACGACATGCTCTACGGGGACAGCGGCGGGTACCCCTCCTACGCCTCAGCGGCGGCGGCGATCCTGTTTGTCATTGTGCTGACCATCACCTGCATCAACCTGCTTGTCACCCGCAAGCGGGCCCGGGATTGAGGAGGTGTCCTTATGGACTGCAAAGACGCGAAAAAGCAGGGCTCCCGCCGGCGCTCGGGCGGGGTAGTTACGGCCCTGAAATACCTGTTCCTCAGCCTGTGGGCGGTGGTGGTGCTGTTCCCCTTCTACTGGATGGTCCTGACCTCCCTGAAGAGCTACGGCGCCTACAATTCCGAGCACATCCCGGTGTTCATCACCCTCTCCCCCACCCTGGAAAATTACGAAAGCGCCTTTACGGCGGTGCCCCTGGGAGGATACCTTCTCAACACCCTCATCTTCTCCCTGGTCACCACGGCCGTCATGGTGGTGGTCAGCACCCTGGCCGCCTACGCCTTTGCCCGGATGCGCTTTCGGGGGAAAAATCTGGTGTTC
This sequence comes from uncultured Clostridia bacterium, assembly GCA_944380625.1. The sequence goes on along the minus strand of CALWIE010000136.1, from coordinate 4,958 downwards.
GGCCTCTTCCTCTCCATGATGATGATCCCCACGGAGCTGGTGGTCATCACCAACTTTGTCACCATCACGGACATGGGCCTGCGCAACAGCTTTTTGGGGCTGATCCTGCCCTCGATCACCTCGGTGTTCTACATCTACCTGTTGAAGGAAAACTTCGAGCAGGTCCCCGACGAGCTCTACAAGGCCGCCAAAGTGGACGGGACCTCGGACCTGAAGTACCTGTGGAAGGTGATGCTCCCCATCTGCCGGCCCACCTTGGTGACCATTACGGTGCTAAAGCTCATCGAATGCTGGAACAGCTACGTGTGGCCCCGGCTCATCACCGACGACCCCGCCTATTACCTGGTGTCCAACGGCATCCAGGAGATCCGGGAGAACGGCTTCGGCCGGGAGAACCTGCCTGCCATGATGGCCGCGGTGGTGGTGATCTCCGTGCCGCTGATCCTGCTGTTTTTGGCCTTCCGGAAAAAGATCATGGAGGGTGTTTCGCAAGGGGGGACCAAGGGATGAAAAAGCTTATCTGCCTGGGGCTGGCCCTCCTTTTCTGCCTGCCCCTCTCCGGCTGCCACGGCAGCCGGGAGCAGCTGGCCTTTACGGTGCCCGCCCAGGCCGGCGGCGCCGGCGAGGATTACGAGATCACCTTCTGGGCGAAAAACGACACCAACATGGCCCAGACCAACATCTATAAACAGGCCATCGCGGAGTTCCAGGAGTGCTATCCCAACGTCACCGTGACGCTGCGCCTGTACACGGACTACGGGGACATCTACAACGACGTGATCACCAATATCGCCACGGGCACCACCCCCAACGTGTGCATCACCTACCCGGACCACATCGCCACTTATTTGACCGGCGACAACGTGGTGGTGCCTTTGGACGACCTGCTCACCGACCCCACCTACGGCCTGGGTGTGGGAAGCGCCGTGAACTTCGACGCCCCCACCAAAGAGGAGATCGTCCCCCAGTTTTTGGAGGAGTGCCGCCTAGACGGCCACTATTACGCCGTCCCCTACATGCGCTCCACAGAGGCCTGCTACGTCAACGTGGACATGGTGGAAGCCTTGGGCTATACCCTTCCCGAGGTGCTCACCTGGGATTTTGTGTGGGAGGTCAGCGAAGCCGCGGCGGCTACTCTGGATGAATCCACCGGGGTGTACGGCATAAACGGCCAGGAGGTGCTGATCCCCTTTATCTACAAGTCCACGGATAACATGATGATCCAGATGACAGAGCAGCTGGGGACAGGGTATTCCACCGCCACGGGGGAGATCCAGCTATTTAACGATACCACCCGGGATCTTTTGCTGGGCATTGCTGGCCACACGGCTACCGGTGCCTTCTCCACCTTTAAGATCTCCGGCTATCCGGCGAACTTCTTAAACGCCGGCCAGTGCATCTTCGCCGTGGACTCCACTGCCGGGGCCACCTGGATGGGCACCGACGCCCCTCTGGTGGACATCGACGAGGAGGAGATCGTGGAATTTGAGACGGCGGTGTACCCCGTGCCCCAATTTGACCCAGAAAATCCCAAGATGATCTCCCAGGGCCCCTCCATCTGCATCTTCAACAAGGAGGACCCCATGGAGGTGCTGTACGCCTGGCTGTTCACCCAGTACCTGCTCACAGACGGCATCCAGATGGCCTACTCCCAGACGGAGGGCTATGTGCCCGTCACCACCCGCGCCCAGGAAAACCCCCAGTACCAGGACTACCTCTCCCGGGCCGGGGAGGACAACGACACCCATTACAAGGTGAAGATCGACGCGGCGGAACTCCTTCTCTCCCACCTGGACGACACCTTTATCACCCCAGTGTTCAACGGCTCGGCCTCCCTCCGGGACGCCGCGGGCCAGCTCATCGAAGACGTGACAAAGTCGGTACGCCGGAAGCAGACCGTGGACGAAGCCTCCATCCAAAAGCTGTACACGGAGACCCAGGCCCTCTACCACCTGGACAGCATAGCTGCCTCAGGAAGCGGCAAGCGGGACCTGGGGCCCCTGCCCGGCACCTCTGTGGCCTTGCTGGCCGCCCTGGGCGCCGCCTGGGTGTTGATCCTCTTCTATCTTGCGGGGAGGCGCCTGGGGCGCAAAAGGAAAAACCACCCGCCCGCCTAACGGAAAAAAGCACTCCCCCAGCGCTTTTCCAGCCCCTTCCCTTTCGCCCATTTCTTGACTTTTTTAGGAAACCGCTGTATAATAGGGCCGTTTGGAAACAGGGCGTTTCCCCGGGCTTGCGGGCCTTTCGCCAAACCCACGGGCACCCTATCACGAAACGACCTATGCAAAGGAGAAAACCGCTATGAAAAAACTCATTGCCGCATTCCTTGCCCTGTGCCTGGCCTGCTCCATGGCTGCCTGCGCCGGCGGCAACAACAGCTCTACCTCCTCTACCGGCTCCTCCGAGAGCGCCAGCACCACCTCTGAGGAGACCAACTCTTCGGAGACTTCTGAGGTCTCGGAAGTCTCCGGGGATTCTGAGGTCTCCGAGACCGGCGAAGAGCCCTCTGCCGAGGCCACTGTGCTCAGCTACGAGGAGTACATGGCTGCCGAGATGGAGACGGAAGTGACCATCCAGGCCTATGTGCAGGCCAAGCAGTCCTATTACGCCGAGCAGGGCACCGCCACCGTGTACCTGCAGGACGAGGACGGCGGGTACTTTGCCTACGACATGGCTTGCACCCAGGAGGACTACGACGCCATGACCGAGGGCACCTGCATCCAGGTGACCGGCTTCAAGACCGAGTGGTCCGGGGAAATCGAGATCATGGACGGCCAGCTGGACCAGATCGTCGAGGGGGACACCTTTGTAGCTGAGCCTCTGGACGCCACCGAGCTGCTGGGCACCGAAGAGCTGGCTGACCACCAGAACGAGAAGGTCTCCTTTAAGGGCCTGACCGTGGCTCCCAGCATCGACGCCAACGGCGAGGAGGCCGCCTTCCTCTACAACTACGACGGGTCCGGCACCCAGGGGGACGACGTGTACTTCAACGTGACCGTGGGCGACTCCGAGGAAGTGTACAGCTTCGTCATCGAGTCCTACCTGTGCGACAGCTCCACCGAGGTCTACAAGGCTGTGGAGGCCCTGGAAGTGGGCCAGACTATCGACTGCGAAGGCTTCCTCTACTGGTATGAGGGCGCCAACCCCCACATCACCTCTGTGACCGTGGCCGGGTAATTTTAAAACAGGTCCAAAACAGCACCGCCCCCGGCGGGAGGCCAGAAGGCTTCCCGCCGGGGGCGTTTTTTATGCTGCCGCCCTTTTTCGGGCTATTCCAGCGCCAAGATCAGGGCCTCCAAGACCCGGGCAATCTCCTCAATGGCCATGCTGGGCTGCCCCTCCCCCGCTTGCTCCGGCAAAAAGGGTACGTGGACAAACCCCACAGGCACGCCCTCCTCCCGAAACCGGTGGAGCAGGGTGTAAAAGACGTCGTTGCACACGTAGGCTCCGGCGGTGTAGGAGAGTTTGCAGGGAAGCCCCTGACGGGAGAGTTTTTGGGCCAATTCCCGGGCCGGCACCGTGGAAAAGTACCCGTCCCAGCCCCCTGGGACGACTGCCTCCCCCTGGGGCATGTTCCCCTCATTGTCGGGGATAGAGGCGTTTCGCAGGTTGACAGCCACCAGCTCCGGGGTCACGCTGTCCCGGCCTCCCGCCTGCCCCACGGACAAAATCCCCTGGGGGGAAAGCTTTCGGGCCGCCTCCTCTGCCAGGGCAGCCCCCTTTCCAAACACCACAGGCAGCCGCAGCTTTGTAAGGCGCCAGGGGCCCACCTGCTCTGGGAGCAGGGACACCGCCTCCCAAGAGGGGTTTATCACCTCCCCGTGGAAGGGTTCAAACCCGGTGATCAAAAGCTTTTTCTCCTGCAAAGGGCTCTCCTCCTCTCAAGGGCTTGGGGTTACCGCTGCGCCCGGTTGCGGTTGAAGTTGATCAGGCAGCCGGCTTTGACGATCTCCCGTTCGTTTTCGGTCATATCCTTGCAGTACAGGGAGATCTCCTCTGCCTTCCCGTCCTTGAGCACGTAGGCGGGAATGTGGGACAGATCCCCCTCCAGAGCGGCGCGCACCCCGGGGACGTAGATGTAATCCCCCACCTCGAAGGCGGTGGGCTCCCCCTTCAAGTGGAAGGGGAGCATGCCCCAGTTCATCACATTGGAGCGGTAGCGCTTGGTGGCGTAGTCCTGGGTGATGTTGGCAAGGCCTCCCAGCACCCGCTGGCAGCTGGCAGCCTGCTCCCGGGCAGAGCCGTCGCCAGGCTTGTTGGCGTACAGCACCGAGCCGATCTCCACCTGCTGGGGATCGACGTCCTCCTGGCCGGGGATGGACCGGATGGCGGCAAAGACATCTTCCAGCTCCGGGGCCAGGGCCAGCACGTCCTCGCCCCGCTCCCGGGCCTCCTCCAGCCGGTTTACCTCTTTGGCCCGGCCCACATATTCGGGATCCCGCCGGGAGAGGGTAAACTCCGCCAAACCCAGGGGGTTGGAGCGGTAGGAGGAGGTCTCGCCGGAGGGGATCAGCTCGTCGGTGGTGGTGACCTCGTCCAAGATTTTGGAGCAGACCCGCAGGAGGATGTTGTCCTCCAGGGCCGGGCGCTGGGGCCAGTCCTTGATGTTGGGGCCGTAGAACAGGGGCGCCTCCTCCCGGGCCCTGCCAAAGCCCTGGTACACCCGGGCCTTATAGGGGGCCGGGTCAAAGTGGTAGGCAGGCGGCTCCGTAAAGGCCCCGGCAAACTCCTCGGCGCTGGTGAGCAGACCGCCCCGGGCCGCGCTGGCGGCAATAGAACGGGCGTCCATCAGGGCCACGGCGGCCATCTGCCCCTGGCCGGGCTTGCTGCCCTCCCGGTTGGGGAAGTTCCGGGTGGTGTGGCGGATGGACAGGCCGTTGTGGTTGGGGGTGTCCCCCGCGCCGAAGCAGGGGCCGCAGAAGGCGGTCTTCACCACGGAACCGGCGGCCATCAGGTCC
>CALWIE010000135.1 GCA_944380625.1 uncultured Clostridia bacterium | reverse complement strand
TTACGGAAAAAGCAACAATCGCGCCACCGCTTTAACCACCCACTGTAGAGAGCGAGTGGAACGAGCGACAACGCGACTAGTCCCGCGCGGTCACGCGCCGCGTCATGCCCGGGGCGCAGCCCCCGCGCAGCGGGTGAAGGCGGGCTGGATGTGAGGAGTGAGAGAAGGGCCTTTTGGGGGGCGCTGGGGGCCGCATTGCCGGCGCTGCTTTTGGCGGCGGGCCTTGTGATTGTGGACTATGAGGGAAGGAAGATGAGCTTTGGGGACGGGCAGCCCCCCTTCCAAGTGGAGAACCTTCCCGGGGACAGGGCCCGGCTTACAGTGAAGACCTTGGGCTTCGAGGGCCAGTGGGACATCACCCCCCTGGACAGGGCCTTTGACTTTTTCTGCGAATTTTGCTGCCTCCCCCATGAGTAGGAGGAAAAGCAAACTGGAGAAAATTACTTTTTTAAAAAACTGCTGTCAACCACCACATATGGCGGTTGACAGTAATTTTGTAACTATTTTGAAATAATTTCGCCTTTTTATTCTTTTTAAGAAACATAAACCCTCCTTCTTGGGTTACAATGCGAACTAGAGTCTTACGGTAAACAGGGCTTTGGGCCTGTGTTGCTTTAAGAAGGAGGATGCGTATTATGTCTTTTTTTAAGAATAAACGGCTGCGCAAGCGGCTGAGCGCCGGGCTTTTGGCCCTGTGCGTGGCCTCGATGACGCCTCTGGCCGCCTCGGCGGAGACGGTGGCGGAGATCCAGGCGGAACAGGACCGGCTGGAGTCCGAAAAGCAGGAGCTGCAAAACAAGCTGGAGCAGCTGCGCAACGACGAGGCGGAAAAGCAGGCCTACCAGGAGACCCTGCAGGAACAGATCGGCGTGGTGCAGGAGCAGATCGACACCACCCGGGAGAACATCAACTCCCTCAATGAGAGCATTAACGAGCTGACCTTGAAGCTGGACAAGTCCCAGGAGGAGATCCAGGGGACCATCGACGAGTTCAAGGAGCGGCTGGTGGCCCTGTATACGGCGGGGAACGTGAGCACTTTGGAGATCCTTTTGGACTCGGACAGCCTGGCGGATTTCACCACCCGGGCGGCGATGATTGAGAATATGACGGCCCACGACCAGGCCCTGGTGGACAAGCTGGAGGCCTATATGGAGTCCACCAGCAGCGAGCGCGAGCAGGTGGAGGCCGAGAAGGAAGAGGTGGCAAACCTCCAGAAGACCCTGGAGAGCAAGCAGGAGGAGCTGGACGGCCTCTACGCGGAGAACCAGGCCTCCATTGCGGAGATCCAAGGGGCGGAGGGGGCCACGGAAAACGCCCTGGCCGCCAATGAGGAAGAGCTGGCCGCCAACGAAGCTGCCATGGTGGCCGCCATCGAGGCCCAGAAGGCCGCCGAGGAGGCCGCCCGCCAGGAGGCCCTGCGCCAGCAGGAGCTGCAGCAGCAACAGCAGCAGGCCAGCGGCGGCTCCGATGACGGCAGCGGCGGCGGGTCCAGCGAGAGCATCACCTACCCCACCGGGGGCGGCGGGACCTCTGGCTTCAACCCCATTTGGCCCCTGCCGGGCGTCTCCTACATCTCCGCAGGCTACAACGGCTATCCCGGCCATAAGGGCCTGGACATCGCCGGCCCCTACGGCACCCCTGTGGTGGCCGCCGCAGACGGCCAGGTGATCGAGGCCAACAGCACCGACAGCTGGGGCATGTCCTGGGGTTATTACGTGCTGATCTACCACAACGGCACCTACACCACCCGCTACGCCCACTTGAGCTCGGTGGCGGTTTCCACCGGCCAGTACGTGACGGCGGGCACCGTGGTGGGCTATGAGGGCGCCACGGGCAACGTGACAGGGCCCCACCTCCACTTTGAGGTGTACGAGAACAGCGTCCGCGTGGACCCCATGCGGTTCCTGTAAAAGAGAATACCAGGGCCGCCGCGGCAGTTGCCGCGGCGGCCTTTTTTCGTTGCCGGTTTTTCCCATTCCCTACAGACCTTTCTTTCCGGCGGGCCGTCTAATGGATACAGGACGGCAGCCCGGTTTTTTAGAAAGGGTGTGGAAAAATGGGACACGTCAGGCGCAAGCAGCCCAAGCGGGTGCGGTACTTAAAACTCCTTTGCGCCTTTATGGTGGGGATGCTCGCCACCCTGGCGCTCTCGGTGCCCACAGGGGCCTGGTTTGCCTTTTTGGAGGGCGGATCGAAAGGCGGGGCTGGGGCCAGGGCCGCGAGCCTGCCCCCGGAACCGGCCGACGTGGTGGACGCGCCTTTTATCGACCAGCGGGAGAAGTACCCCACCGGCTGCGAAAGCGTCAGCGCGGTGATGGCCCTGCAATACGCCGGGGTGGACCTGTCCGTGGAGGAGTTTATCGACAACTACCTGCCCCAGGGGGCGGCCCCCCACGAGACCCCAGACGGGACCTGGGTGGGGGCGGACCCCTGGAAGGCCTTTTTGGGCAGCCCCTATGAGGAGAGCGGCTGGGGCTGCTACGCCCCGGTGATCGCCGGGGCCCTGGAGGAAGCCCTCTGGGCGGAAGGGGAAGAGGGATTGCAGGTGCGCCTGCTGGAGGGGGAGACCCTCCCCAGCCTCTGCGAGGCCTATGTGAAGCGGGGCATCCCGGTGATCCTGTGGGCCACCATCTCCATGGAGGAGCCCGAGCCCTCCACGGAGTTTTACCTGGAGGACACCGGGGAACTCTTCACCTGGATCTATCCCCTCCACTGCCTGCTGCTGACCGGGGAGTTTGGAAACTGCTACTATTTCAACGACCCCTTAGAGGGGAAGAACGTCCCCTACTACAAGGAATGGGTGGAGGCGGCCTACAAGGGCGTGGGGATGCAGGCGGTAGTTTTGGAGCCCCGGGAGGGTTAGGGGTTGCCCTCCCGCTTGGGCCGGGTGAAGCCCCGGCCCCGCACCTCGTTGACCTGGCTGACCACCATAAAGGCCTCTGGGTCGATGGCGGTCACCAGGCGGGTGAGCCGGGGCAGCTCCCGGGCGGAGACCACCGTCAGCACGGTGTAGCCCTCCTCCTGGCCGAAACCGCCCCGGCTCTTCAGGAGGGTGGTGCCCCGGTCCACCTGGCTCAGGATGGCCTGGCTGATCTCCCGGTAGCGCTTGCTGACCACCTTCAGCTGGGTCTGGCCGGAGCCCACCATCATGACCTTGTTCAGGGTCAGGGTGTAGGAGAGCACCAGCATCAGGCCGTAGAGGACCTGCTCCGTCTGGGAGAACAGGGCTTGGAGCAGGAGGATGGCGCAGTCGAAAGCGTACAGGGAGACGGAAACCGGCACCCGGAATTTCTTTTGCAGCGCCAGGGGCGGGATGTCCATGCCGCCGGTGGAGGCCCCGGCCCGGATGACCACCCCAATGCCCACGCCGATCATCAGCCCGCCGCACACGGCGGCCAGCAGGGGGTCGCTGGTGAGGCGCACCCCCTGGAACTGCCGCTGGAAGACCTCCAGCACCAGGGGGAAGTAGAAGGAGCTCAGGGCCGTGGTGAGGGCGAAGACCTTCCCCAGCAGGCACAGGCCCACCACGAACATGGCGGCGTTAAACACCCCCACAAAGGCGGAGAGGGGCAGCCCCAGCAGGTGCTGGGCCACCAGCCCCAGGCCGGTGGTGCCCCCGGTGATCATCCCGGAGGGCAGCACAAACAGGGCAAGGGCCAGGGCGTACAGGGTGTTGCCCAGCAGGACCAGGAGGATTTTCCCGGCGGCGGGCAGGGCTCCTTTGGCTTTTTTCATGTTTAAAACTTCCTTTCGTTAAAGCGGTAAATCAAAAGGGGACGGGCCCTGTAAAGCCCGTCCCCTTTTCCCTGGGAGGTAAAATGGCGCCCGCGCCCCTGCCGCCGGGGCAGGGCGCGTTCTGTTGTGCGGCTGGCCTCACGGCAGATCCCTCCCTTCTCTGGCGGATATCATACCAGAAACCGGGGGAAAAGGCAACCCCCCGCAAGCCTTGCCTTTTGCCTGGGTTTGGGGTATGATGAAAAGAAAAAGGGAAAGGGGGCCCGTGCCATGAGCACGATACCTACGCCGGAGGAAGCCTGGGAGCTGGTCCGGCGGTACAACAAGGAGGACTTTCACCTGCACCACGCCAAGACTGTGGGCTGGGTGCTGCGTTGCCTGGCCCAGGAGCACGACCCGGGCCGGGAGGACTACTGGCAGGCTGTGGGGATCCTGCACGACATCGACTTTGAGCAGTGGCCCCAGGAGCACTGCAAAAAGGCCCAGGAGCTCTTGGAGGAGCTGGACATCGACCCCACGGTGATCCACGGGGTGGTCAGCCACGGCTGGGGGCTGTGCTCCGATGTAAAGCCGGAGCGGCTTATGGAAAAGTACCTCTTCGCCGCCGACGAGCTCACCGGCCTGATCGGCGCGGCGGCCCTGATGCGCCCCACCGGCTTTGAGGGCATGGAGGTGAAGTCCGTGATGAAGAAGTTCAAGGACAAAAAGTTCGCCGCGGGCTGCTCCCGGGAGGTGATCTCCCAGGGGGCCCAGATGCTGGGCCTTTCTGTCCAGGAGCTGGCGGCCCAGGTGCTGCCCGCCATGGCCCGTATGCCCCAGGACTGAAAAAACAAGGAAAAGGGAAAAGCCCCCGGGAAACCGGGGGCTTTTTGCAGCTGGCGGCAGGCTTACACCTGCACTTTGCCGGCCAGGATGTTCTTGTAGTCCTCCAGGTTCTGGGCAAGGAGGGTGGGGGTGTCCAGGCCGTAGGGACATTTGCTCTTGCACTGGCCGCAGTGGAGGCAGTCCTCGATCTTCCTCATCATGGCCTGGCTCTCGGGGGTCAGCCAATTGGCGGAGGGGCTGCGGCGGATGAGCTGGCTCATGCGGGCGCACTGGTTGATGACAATCCCCGCGGGGCAGGGCATGCAGTAGCCGCAGGCCCGGCAGAAGTTGCCGATGAGCTCTTTGCGGTCCTTCTCGATGGTGGCCTTGATCTGGGGGTCGTCCATGGTGGGGGGGTTGTCGATGTAGGAGATGAACTCGTCCAGCTCGCACTCCTTCTGGACGCCCCAGATGGGCAGGGCGTTTTCAAACTGGGCCTGCCAGGCGTAGGCCGCGGCGGAGTTGGTGATAAGCCCGCCGGAGAGTCCCTTCATGGAGATAAAGCCCACGTCCTTCTCCCTGCACAGGTTCACCAGGGCGATGTCCCGGTCGGTGGCAAGGTAGCAGAAGGGGAACTGGAGGGTGTCGTACAGGCCGGAGGCGGCGGCCTCCTCGGCTACGCCCAACCGGTGGTTGGTGATGCCGATGAAGCGGATCTTCCCCTGCTTTTTGGCCTCCTCCATGGCCTCATACAGGCCGGTGCCGTCCCCGGGCTTGGGGCAGAAGGCGGGGTTGTGGAACTGATAGACGTCGATGTAGTCGGTTTTTAAAAGGCGCAGGCTGGTCTCCAGGTCCTGCCAGAAGCCCTCTACCGTGGTGGAGGGGGTCTTGGTGGCGATGAAGATCTTTTCCCGCACGTCCGAGAGGGCCAGGCCCATTTTCTCCTCGCTGTCGGAGTAGGAGCGGGCGGTGTCGAAATAGGTGATGCCCGCGTCGAAGGCCTTGCGCAGGAGCTTGCCCGCGTACTCGGCGGAGACCCGCTGGATGGGCAGCGCGCCGAAGCCGTTTTTGTTGACGGTGATCCCTGTCCTTCCCAAAGTGACCTGTTGCATAGTTGGACCATCCTTTCTGCGAAAAAGGTGTGATATTGCCATACAGTAAAATAATAGCACATAAAGCCCGGTTTAAGTCAAGGGTTTTCCAGTGGATTTGACGGGGTTTTCCCCCGGGCCCCCTGCCCCGGGGCGGCGTCCTGGGAGGGAGCCTGTCGTCCGGCGGGGGAAAAGGGGGGAATTTTTTAAAAATCCCCGTTGACAAGCGGCGGGCCCGGTGCTATAATAATCAAGCGTCAGGGCGGTGGCCTTGAAAAGCGTATAGATGCAGGTGTGGCGGAATTGGCAGACGCGTATGGTTCAGGTCCATATGAGCGCAAGTTCATGCAGGTTCAAGTCCTGTCACCTGCACCAAGCCGCGGTGAGCCTTTGTGGCTCACCGCGTTTTGTTTTGCGGGGCGGGATAAATAAAATGGGCGTTTCAAAAACGCCCGAGCCAATTCTCCCCGGAGTGGGCCGGGCCATAGGGAGCGGAAGCTCCCGCCCTCCCCGAAAAAGGCCTCCCTCGGTTTGCCTGCGCCCTTGCAAGCACGTTCGTTTACGGCTCGCTGCCGCTGACGACCTTTCCCGGATAAGGGCAAAGGCTTTTTCTCGCAGCACGCGTTTTACTTGCCATCCATATTTGTAAGCCCAACCCACGCCGGAGCAGAGTTTGCCTTGCTCCGGCGTATTTTTTGCCCGGGGTTTTAACTGGGGGAGAGCGGCGGTTTTGCGCAGCCAAACGGGAGCTCTTCCCGGAGTGGGCCGGGCCCCTTCGCGCCGGTTCCTTCTGTGCGCGGCCCCTTGAGAAGACAACTGCCCCATGGGGAATTCCCGAATGCCCCAGAGAGGCGGCATTGTGAAACCCCGTATCCCAGGCTGTGGGGGGCGGCAGGCCGCCTGTTTTGGGAAGTCTTGCCCCAGGAAAAGGGCCCGCCGCAGGCGGGCCCTTTCTTTTTGCAGTGGCTGGCGCGAAGGCCGGGGCCCCTTAGAACAGGAGACTG
>CALWIE010000134.1 GCA_944380625.1 uncultured Clostridia bacterium | reverse complement strand
TGATAGGCAGAGGAAAAAATCACATACCTTTTTCTGTCCTTTTTTCTGCGTAGCGCCCTTGACCTTGCCCTTCAAAACTCCCCCTGCAGGGGGCCGGGGGGTGCCGGGCAGCGCCCGGCGAGTGCGGGCGGCGTATAGCCGGACGCTATGCTTGCCCTGCCTAAAGGCAGGTATTTTCTGCTTTTTACACTACCGCCACCAGCCCCTATATGTCCAGCTTTTTATTTTTAACTTTTTGTGTATATGTCTTTTGCTGTTTGGGACTTCATTTTTCAGCTGTCCAGGCTTCTAATCCGTTCCTCCCGCGGCTTTTCGCCTGTGCCGCACAAACCTCCACAGAGGCCTCACACAGCTCCAACAGGGCCGGTTTGGGGCTTCGGTGGTGTCGTTTCCCTACCCGGCTCCCAAAACCGCACACAGCGGCACGCAGGGGCGAGTTTGGTTTCACCACCTTTTCCTGGTGCGCTTCTTTTGCGGCAGCCCCGCAAGCTGGCGTTCTAGGTGGTAATTCACCGCCTCATGGATAGGCAGGATCGTGTAAAGCAGCGTCCCGTTTCTCGCAGTGCCGTCCAATGTCCACACCGTTGTCGGCAAGGTTTCGATGAGATACTTGTCCTCTAGCTGCGTTATGTACTTCCGCACCGTGTTGGGACTCATGCCTGTGTGCTCTCCAATTTTCCGAAAGCTAGGGTAGCACAGGTGCGTTTCCCTGTCCTCGCAAAAAATCAGGTATGCGTAAACGGCGATCTCACCTGCACTCAATTCCAGCGTAAAGATCTCGTTGGGAAGAAGAAAAAATCCTCCCTGTCGTGGTTTTCTCTTGCAAGTCCTTCTCATATTTTTTCATCCGGCCTCCTTCCCATTTTCCAAATTCCGTTCCGCGAAGCCTTTTCTTTGTTTTATGCGGCTCAACTTTTGCGTGGGGGGTGCCCCTCTTTTTGGGTAAGCAAAAGGCCAGGAATGCTCCCGGCCTTCGCATAAAAATTCAATTCTCACCCAGCTTCTGGTCAAACCGCATCAAAATGCTTGCCGCCTGGGCGCGGGTGGTGGTGCCGCCAGGCTCCAGGGTGCCGTCGTCGTGGCCGTTGATGAGCTCGTTGCCATTGGCCCATTTCAGCCTAGCGTTTCGCTACATAGGGCTTCAAATTGCTTCGTTTAAAACAGCATGGCCCCTGTGCCGGCGACGATCAAGGCCAGTCCCAGCCCGGCCTTGGGGGTCAGCTTCTCCTTGAGGACTGCCCAGGAGAAGAACACCGTCACCAGGATGCTCAGCTTGTCGATGGGCACCACCACGCTGGCCAGGCCGTCTTGCAGGGCCTTGTAATAGCACAGCCAGGAAAGCCCTGTGGTCACCCCGGACAGAATCAGGAACGCCCAACTCCTTTTCCCGATGGTACGGATGCCCTTTTGTTCTCCCGTCACAAAGACCATCCCCCAGGCCATGGCCAGCACCACAATGGTGCGGAGGGCCGTGCCCAGGTTGGACTCTACGTTTTCCACGCCCATCTTCCCGAAAATGGAGGTAAGGCTGGCGAACACCGCCGAGAGGCAGGCATACACCAGCCAGGCTTTTCCCTGGGGCTGGGAGGAACCCGTCTCTTTCTTGGCAATCATCAGCAGGGTACCTGCACCGATGGCCACCACCCCCAGGGCCTGGGGCAGGGAGCCGGGCTCCCCCAAAAGCAGGAAGGCCAGCAAGATGGTGAGCACCGTGCTGGACTTGTCGATGGGGGCCACTTTGTTCACGTCCCCCAGTTGGAGGGCCCGAAAGTAGCACAGCCAAGAGGCCCCGGTGGACAGGCCCGACAGAATCAGATACAGCAGGGTGGTTCCGGAAAGACTGCTGATCCCTCCTTGGGAGCCCACCACGAACACCATCAGCCAGGAGAACCCCAGCACCACGATGGTGCGCAGGGCTGTGGCCAGGGTGGAGTTGACGTGTTCCACGCCGATTTTCGCCAACACCGCCGTGACCCCGGCGAAAAACGCCGAGCCCAACGCGAACAAGACCCAAAGCATAGAGATCCCCCATTTCCCAAGGCAGCTGTGTTCTGCCACTGCAATCATTTTACGCCCTGCTGTTTCTTTCTGCAAGAAAAGACCCGTTTATTTTCCAGATTTAACATAGCACGTTCGCTGCGCCAGACAAAAGGCCGGGATTCCTCCCGGCCTTTCTTTCGCTGGTATGAAGTTTTACTCCACCAGTTTCTGACCGAACCGCATCAGGATACTGGCTGCCTGCGCTCTGGTAGTGGTGCCCCATCGCAGCCACAGCGCCCTATCTTGTGCCTCTGTGGTTTGCCTAACAGCGCAGGATTTGACGTGGGCTCTCACCCTCTCAGCCCTTCCCCCAGCGCGGCCACAAAGGCCCGGGTGTCCTCCCCCGCCCGGGCGCTGTACACCACACCGTAGGGCAGGGTGTGGGGGGTGTCCAGGGGGAGGGAGACCAGGGAGGGGTGTAGGTCTTTCCAGCAGGCCGGGATGACCAGCAGGCACCCCTCCCCCTGGGCCCGGTTGAACACCTCCAGGTCGAAGTGGTTGGGGGCGTCCAGGATCGTCACATGGTGGCAGGCCTGCAGGATATCCTCCCGCACCTGGTCGTTGACGGGGCTGTTCCCCGGCTTTTGGAGCATCACCCGGCAGCCGTCCAGGTCCTCCAGGGCGATGCGGTCTTTCCCGCTCAAAGGGTGGTTTCTCGGCATGGCAAGATAAAACCGGTGCTCCCCCAGGGGCAGCAGGCGGCAGTATTCCTGGGTGAGCAGGGAATCGAAAGGCCCCACCAGCACGTCCAGGTTCTTCCCCAGCTCCCGGCGAAGGGAGGCGGTCTGGGCGTCGTCGAAGGGGATCACCTGGAACTGAAACTCCGGGTGCTCCCCGCTGTGTTTGTCCCACAGGGCGATCAGCTCCCCGCAGGGGTACAGCGCCGAGGTCCCCACCCGGATGACACGCTTGGCCCCGTCCTGGGCCTGGCGGGCGGCGGCCACCGCCTTCTCCCACTGGGAGAGGCGCTTTCTCCCGTCCCGCGCCAGGGACTCCCCCGCCTGGGTGAGCACGGCCCCCCGCGGGGAGCGGACAAACAGCTGCAGCCCCAGCTCCCCCTCCAAGGCGTTTACCTGCTTCATCACCGCCGTGGAGGTGAGAAACAAGCTCTGGGCCGCCTTGGTAAAACTGCCCTCCTTCGCCACCGCCAGAAACACCCGCACCGATTGATCCAGCATAGCCGCCTCTCCTTTGTTTTAACTTCTGGTTTATGCCCATCTTACCAAAACGGCAATTCCCAGTCAAGGGAATACGTGGTACAATAGGGTCAGAAAAGGAGGAAATCAACATGAAAAAACGACTGCTTGGCACTTTGACCGTTTCGGAAGTGGGAATGGGCTGCATGGGTTTTTCCCACGGCTACGGTGTACCGCCGGAGGAAAGCTACGCGGTGGAGGCCATCCGCAAGGCCTTCGATTTCGGCTGCACCCTGTTCGACACGGCGGAGACCTACGGCCGGGAACAGTTCTATCCCGGTCACAACGAGGAGCTGGTGGGCAAGGCCATCGCCCCCTTCCGGAAAGAGGCGGTGCTGGCCACCAAGCTCCACCTGGGACCCAAAGAGGAGCGGGTGGGCAAGAGCACTTACCAGGTGGTGAAAGAGCATCTGGAAGAGTCCATGAAGCGCCTGCAAACAGACTACATCGACCTGTACTACCTCCACCGCCTCAGTGAGGACGTGCCCGTGGAAGAGGTGGCGGAAGCTATGGGCGGGCTCATCCGGGAAGGGCTTATCCGGGGCTGGGGGCTGTCCCAGGTCTCGGCGGAGACGCTGGACAAGGCCCACCGGGTGACGCCGGTCTCTGCGGTGCAGAACCTGTACAACATGGTGGAGCGGGACTGCGAGGAGGACATCTTCCCCTACTGCCTGGAGCACCACATCGGGGTGGTGCCCTTCTCCCCCATCGCCAGCGGGCTGCTCTCCGGGAAAGTCACCGCCCAGACAAAGTTTGAGGGGGACGACGTGCGGAAGTTCGTGCCCCAGCTCTCCCAGGAGAACCTGGCGGCAAACCAGCCCCTTGTAGACCTGTTGGCCAGTTTTGCCCAGGTGAAAGACTGCACCCCGGCCCAGATCGCCCTGGCCTGGATGCTTTACAAGTACCCCAACGTGGTGCCCATCCCCGGCTCTAAAAACCATGAGCGCATTTTGGAAAACCTGGGCGGGGCCAACGTGCTGCTCACCCCCCAGGAGTTCGCCCGGCTGGAGGAAGCGCTGAACGCCCACACCGTCCACGGCCACCGCGGCCATGTGGAGTGGGAGGGGAAGTCTTTCAGCAACCACTGGCTAGGGAAGTAAAGATATAATTCCCCCATCAGATTCCTGTGCTGCCGGTTCTTTTCACCGTGAAATTTTCTCACAGCACCAAACCAGCACCGTCCTCTTTCTGGCTTGCGGCAGGAACCGGGCAACACTAGGGCTCCCCTGCTCCCCGCTATGTTTTCCCACATCCACTC
>CALWIE010000133.1 GCA_944380625.1 uncultured Clostridia bacterium | reverse complement strand
GGGGGAATTGGACCAGCTTCAGGTACTCCCCCGCGTCCCCCACCGGATCCTGGTAGCCCAGGCGCAGGCAGTTGAGCACGTGCAAAAGCCAAAAGCCCCCCACCACGCCGTACATCACATAGTAGGGACGGCGGTTTTCCGCGATGGAAAAGCCGTAGGCGCACACCGCAAGCAAAAGGAGGGTGCGCAGGGCCGTGGTCACCCATGTGGCGTCCGCCTGGCCCATAAAATAGGAAAACACATCTAAGAGGGGCTGGACCAGCAGCACCGCCGCCATCACCTCCCCTGCCGGGGAGGCCAGCCGATCTTTCCAAGTGAGATTGACCATAGCATAGGTTTCCTTTGTGCAAGACGATTGGTACGCTCATTATACCACGGATCCTCCCAGGTGACAACGGCGGTTTTTTCTTTTCCCACCGGAAAGGGCCCAAAAGGGAAAGGCCCCCTGGGTTTTCCAGGAGGCCTTTCCAAAAGGATAAAAAGGGACGCTGCAATGCAATCAGTTCTTCAGGATCTGCTTGTAGAGGCGGATATACTCGTTGGCGGACTTGCCCCAGGAGTTGTCGCAGCCCATGGCCCGGTCCACCAGGACGCCCCAGCCCTCCTTGTCGGAGTTGTAGGCGTAAATGGCCCGGTGCAGGGAGTGGAGCATGTCGCCGGTGTTGTAGGTTTTAAAGGTGAAGCCGTTGCCCACCCCGTCGCCGCTGTCGGAGATAGAATCCTTCAGGCCGCCGGTCTCCCGCACCACCGGGATGGTGCCGTAGCGCAGGGCGATCATCTGGGAGAGGCCGCAGGGCTCGGACTTGCTGGGCATGAGGAAGATGTCCGCGCCGGCGTAGATCTTCCGGGAGAGCTCGGGCACAAAGCCCAGGCACATGACGAACCGGCCGGGGTACTTCTCCTGCATCCACTTGAAGTAGTTCTCGTACTCCAAGTCGCCGGAGCCCAACACCACAAACTGGGCGTTGGAGTACTCCATCACGTTGTCGATGCCCTCCTTTACCAGGTCCAGGCCCTTGTGGGACACAAGGCGGGTCACCATGCCCACCAGGGGCAGATTTGGGTCCTGCTCGATGCACAGCCGCTCTTGGAGCTTCTGCTTGTTTTCGGCCTTGCCGGCCTTGTTCTCCTTGGAGTAGTGGGCGTAGATATTGGGGTCGGTCTCCGGGTCGTAGCCCACGGTGTCGATGCCGTTTAAGATGCCGGAAAGCTTCCAGCTGCGCTCCCGCAGGATGGGGTCCAGCTTGTGGGAGAACCAGGGGTCCAGGATCTCCTGGGCGTAGGTGGGGCTCACGGTGGAGACCCAGTTGGCGCACTCGATGGCGCCCTTCATCAGGTTCACGTCCCCGCCGAACTCCAAGAGGGAGCTCTCGTAGTTGGGGATGCCGAACACGTCCTCCAGAATCTCCTTGCCGTACTGGCCCTGGTACTGGATGTTGTGGATGGTAAACAGGGTCTTGATGCCGGAGTACCACTCGTTGTTGGCGTAGAACAGCCGGTAGTACACAGGCACCAGGGCGGTCTGCCAGTCGTTGGTGTGGATCACGTCGGGCTTGAAATCGATGTAGGGCAGCATCTCCAAAATGGCGCGGGAGAAGAAGGCGAACCGCTCCGCGTCGTCAAAGTGGCCGTAGATGCCCTGGCGTTTGAAATAGTACTGGTTGTCGATGAGGTAGTAGATGACGTTTCCCACTTTGGCCTCGAAGATGCCGCAGTACTGGCGCCGCCACGCCACCGGCACGCTGATGCTGGTGACAAAGCGCATCTGGTCCCGCAGCTCCTGGGGGACGCCTTCGTACAGGGGCACCACCACCCGGCAGCCGATCAGCCGGGAGCGCAGCGCCTGGGGCAGGGAACCCGCCACGTCTGCCAAGCCGCCCGTGGCGGAAAAAGGCAGGGCCTCGCTGGCGCAAAACAATACTTTCATGTGGATTTACCATAGCCTTTCCGCTCACCGTTTTTCGTCAGGCCCCAGGGGGGCGTCCCGCCGTGAGCCGCGGGGAGGTGTTTTTCCTTACACCTTGCTGCCCTTGGCGACAAAGACCGGGTAGGTCTGGTAGCCCATCAGGGTGCGGTTGGGGTCGAACACAGTGTCCTTGTCGGCCACCACAAAATCCAGGCGGCTGTTTTCGCCGATGACCGCGTCCTGCATGATGACACAGTTGCGCAGCTTGGCGCCCTTGTGGACCTGCACGCCCCGGAAGAGCACGCAGTTTTCCACCTCGCCCTCAATGAGGCAGCCGTCGGCCACAATGGAGTTGGAAACCTGGGAGCCCAGGCCGTAGCGGGCGGGCATGTCGTCCCGGACCTTGGTGTAGATGGGACGGCTGGCGTCGAACAGCTGGGTGCGCACCTTGGGCTCCATCAGGGCCATGTTGGCCTTGAAGTAGCTGCCCAGAGAGGAGATGGAATAGGCCGCCCCGGTGAACTCGTACCCGCACACCCGCAGGTCGGGCAGGTTGCGCTGGATCAGGTCCCGGTCGAAGTCGTACAGGTTGCGGCTCATGCACTCCTCCACCATGGCCATCAGCTGTTTGCGGCCGATGAGGTACATGCCCATGCCGAAGTTGCAGTCGGTATCGCTGCCCCGCTTGACCACCATATCCCGGACAAAGCCCTCGGGGTCCACAGTGTAGACCACGTTCTTATCCGTGTCGGGAGAGGCGCCGTGGCGGTAGACGATGGTGATGTCCGCCTCTTTGGCGGTGTGCAGGGCGAACACCTCTTTGAAGTCGATGTTGGCGACCGTGTCGCAGTCGGAGAGGAGGACGTACTCCTCCCGGGAGTTGCGCAAAAACCGCATGATGGAAGCAAGGGAGCTGATCTTCCCCTCGGTGCGCATGATCTCCGCGCCAAAGGGGGGCAGCAGGAACAGGCCCTCCCGCTTCCGGGAGAGGTCCCAGGCCTTGCCGGAGCCCAGGTGGTCCATCAGGGACTGGTAATTCTGCTCGGTGATGACGCCCACTTTATTGATACCGGAATTCACCATGTTGGACAGGGGGAAATCCACCAGGCGGTAGCGCCCGCCGTAGGGGATGGAAGCCATCACCCGGTTCTGGGTCAGTTCACGCACCCGCTCTTCATGTACATAGGCAAACAAAATGCCGATCACGTCGTTGCCGCGCATTACTTCTCCACCTCCTCAGCATCGATCATGGCCTTGGGGGGCACCACAGAGTTGGCAGCCAGCTTGCAGCCCGGGCCGATGACGGCCACGCCCCAGTCTTCCTTGTTTTCCACATCCTCGGGACGCTGGCCCACCACAGAGCCCGCGCCCACCACGGAATTCTCCGCCACAATGGCGTACTGCACCACGGCGCCTTCCTCAATGCGGGCGCCGGGCATGATGATGGAATCCCGCACCACGGCCCCGGGGGCCACGTACACCCCGGCGAACAGCACCGCGAAATCCACCTCGCCGTAGACGTTGCAGCCCTCCGCAGCCAGGGAGTTCTGGATATGGGCGCCCTTGGCCACATAGTGGGGGGGCATGACCGGGTTGCGGGAGTAGATGCGCCACTCGGGGTCGTTCAGGTCCAGGGGGACGTTGGGGTCCAGCAGGTCCATGTTGGACTCCCAGAGGCTGTCGATGGTGCCTACGTCCTTCCAATAGCCCTCGAACCGGTAGGCGTACATGGCCTCACCGGCCTCCAGCATGGTGGGAAGCACGTTCTTGCCAAAGTCGTTCTGGCTCTTGGGGTCCTCCTCGTCCTGCTCCAGGTACTTGCGGAGCTTTTCCCAGGTGAACACATAGATGCCCATGGAGGCCTTGTTGCTCTTGGGCTTTTTGGGCTTCTCGTCGAACTCGTAGATGGAGCCGTCCTCATTGGTGTTGAGGATGCCGAAGCGGGACGCCTCCGCCATGGGCACCTCGTACACGGCGATGGTGCAGGCGGCGTTTTTCTCCTTGTGGAAGGAGATCATCTTGGAGTAGTCCATCTTGTAGATGTGGTCGCCGGAGAGGACCACCACATAGTCGGGATTGTACCGCTCGATAAAGGGGATGTTCTGGTAGATGGCGTTGGC
>CALWIE010000132.1 GCA_944380625.1 uncultured Clostridia bacterium | reverse complement strand
AGCACCGCTCACTTCGTTGCGCTCGCCTGTGTGATTGGACAGCTTTGTGGCGCGGTTTTTGCCTTTTTTGCAAAACGCTAGTTTCCTACTCGCCGGAAGTTTGCGTAGGACGACTCCGCCCTTGCCGCAGGCAAGAAGGCGGCTTGTCCCGTGCGGCCACGCACCCGCCCTTGCCGCAGGCAAGAAGGCGGCTTGTCCCGTGCGGCCACGCACCCGCAGGCAAGAAGGCGGCTTGTCCAGCCCGGTCACGGGTCACGGGCCGGGGGTGAGGGTGAGGGCGAAGTCGAACTGGGCCTCTTCCAGGCGGTACTGGGGCAAAAGCTCCGGCCCGCAGGAATGGGAGCCCACGCCGCTCATCTTGTAATCCAGGCAGAGGACGGTCTCGCCGCACTTCTCCAGCTCATAGCTGTGGGACTTTCCGGCCAGCTCCTCCTGGGTGTAGGGGGAGACGTTGAAGGAGAAGGGCTGTTCCCCGGCGGCTGTAAAGAGGAAGTCCCCGTCCGAGAGGGTCACATAGCGGCAGCCGCAGTGGGAGGAATTCTCCTGGGGCTTCAGGTAATTTTCAAACATGGCGTCCACGCTCTGGGCGTAGATCCCCAGCCGGGAGGCTTGGCGCTTGTCCAAATAGCTCTCGTAGGGGCCATAGGCGAAGTACTCCACCCCGCCGAACTCCTGGGGCAGGAACAGCCGCAGGCCGAACCGGGGCATCCAGGGGAAACGGGTATCCCGCTGGCAGCGGAGGGACACGTCCACCCGGCCCTGGGGATCCACCCGCCACTGGGCGGTCACCTCCAGGAACCTGGCCGAGGTCAGGGCGGAGATCCCCAGCCGGCAGGTGAGGGCGGCGCCCTCCTGCTCCACCGAGGTGACCCGCACCGTGGGCCGGTGGTAGCCCGCCTGCTCCCAGAGGGCGCGCAGCTCCCGGTCGTTGTCCGTGGGGGCCCGGAAGGTGTTCCACTCCATGGGCCGGGTCAGCAGGTCCCGGTTCTTGTAGGTCATGGAGGAGAAGAGTCCGGTGGAGTTGTCAAACACATAGCGGAAGTTTTCCCCGGTGAAGACCACCCGGTCCGGGCCGGCCTCTACCTCCACGGGGCCGTCGGCCGGCCCATCCAGGAAGAAGGGTTCCTCCGAAAGCACCAGCTCGTCAAAGCCCAGGGGATAGCCGGCCTTGTAGAAGGGCCCGTCCTCCCGGGCGGCATAGAAGAAGGTCACAGCGGCCACGCCCCCCTCCGGCAGCTCCGGCAGGGTGATCTCCGCCTCCCCGTGAGGGGGAAGGGAGGGCATGTCCAGGCTGCCTCCAAAGAGGACCTCCCCGTCCTGCATCACCTCGTAGGAGAGGGTGAGGAAGTCCTTGGCGTCGGTGAAGTCCAGGTAGTTGTGGAGCCGGAACGTGCTGCCCCCCACCTGCTGGGCCCGCACAGGACGGACCACGTTTTTAAACTCCAAAAGGCCGGTGTGGGGGGTGCGGTCGGGATAGACCAGGCCGTCCATGCAGAAGTTCCCATCGTGGGGGAACTCCCCAAAGTCGCCGCCGTAGCGGTAGATGGGCTGGTTGTCCGGGGTGGTACCGCCGTAGACGGCGTGGTCGCACCACTCCCACACAAATCCCCCGCAGAAGCCGGGGTATTTCATGATCCGCTGCTGGTAGTCCTCCGCGTCCCCGGGGCCGTTGCCCATGGCGTGGATGTACTCGCACTGGATAAAGGGCATGCGCCGGCCGTGGAGGTTCTCGTCCAGCTCGCCGCCGTTAAAATAGGCGTCCACCTGCTCCACAGGGGCGTACATCCGGCTGTACAGGTCCAGCATGGAGAAGTCCGGTGTGCGCTCCGGGTGGTAGGTGAGGAAGTTTTCGTAGTGGACCAGCCGGGAGGGGTCGTATTCCTTGACCCAGCGGCCGGCGTTTTCAAAGTTTTCCCCCCAGCCGCTCTCGTTGCCCAGAGACCAGATCACCACGGCGGCGTTGTTCTTGTCCCGGATGACGCTGCGCTGGACCCGGTCCAGGATGGCCTTTTTAAACTGGGGGTCATCGGCGGCGTCGGCGTAGTGGTAGTCGCTGTGGAAACCCAGCTTTTCCGCCATGCCGTGGCTCTCCATATCCGCCTCGCCGACCACGTAGAAGCCGTACTCCGAGCACAGCTGCAAAAACCAGGGGGCGTTGGGGTAGTGGCTGGTGCGGATGGCGTTGACGTTGTGGCGCTTCATCAGGGCCAGATCCCCAAGGGCCTGCTCCCGGGAGATGGTGTAGCCGGTGACGGGGTCGCTGTCGTGGCGGTTGACGCCCCGGAACTTGATGGCCACCCCGTTTAAGAGCACCACCCCGTCCTGCACCTCGATTTTCCGCAGGCCCACCTTCTGGGAGATGACCTCCTCCCCGGTGGAGAGCAGCAGGGTGTACTGCTCCGGGTGCTCCGCGTTCCACAAAACGGGCTTCTCCAGGGGGAAGGACAGGGCCTCCCCCTGGGAGCGGGCCTGCCCCACTTTCTCCCCGCCGGGGGCGAAGAGGGCGGCCTCCACCCGGCACTCCCCGGAGAGGGAGAGCTCCACCGTCACCTGGGCCTGGGAGAAGTCCGGGGAAAAACTCTCTTTGACAAAGAAGTCCCGGACATGCCCCTCCGGCCGGGCCAGCAGGTACACGTCCCGGAAGATGCCGCTCATGCGCAGCTTGTCCTGGTCCTCCAGGTAGGTGCCGTCGCACCACTGGAGCACCAGCACCGCCAGGGTGTTGTCCCCGGGGACCAGCAGGCCGGTCAGGTCAAACTCCGAGGTAGAGTGGGATACCTGGCTGTAGCCGGCAAACCGGCCGTTGACCCACAGGTAGAAACAGGAGTCCACCCCCTCGAAGTTCAGATACCACCGGTAGGACTCCGTATCCCCCATCTCCAGGTGGCGCACATACAGCCCGCAGGGGTTCTCTTCGGGGACGAAGGGGGGATCGCAGGGGATGGGATAGTGGACGTTGGTGTACTGGTGGCGGCCAAAGCCGTGGTTCTGCCAGCAGGAGGGCACGGGGATCTGCCCCATCTCCCCCTCGTCAAAGTCCAGGCCGCCCTCGGCGTCCACGGCCTCCCGGTAGGAATCGAAGTACTGGAAGGCCCAGGTCCCGTTCAGGGAGACCACCCGGGAGGATTTGCCGGCGGCGGCCTCCTCCTGGGTGGCGCAGGGGATGTAGTAGCTGCGGTCGGGGCAGGTGCCCACGTGGAGGACATCCGGGTCCTCGTGGATATATTTCGGTTTTAGTTCCATGACAGCGCGTTCCTTTCTCGCCCTCCCTGGAAACGATTGCTTTTTCAGGGAAATGACAGTATACTCTATAAGCGTAGCTTACAATGTTTTCCCCCTCGGGTCAAGGGGGGGAAGGCTTTTTCCCTGAGACCTTTTTCTGATTTAGAATTTTTACGAAAGGTTGTGATCCTATGGGCGTGGGCGCGCTGGCGGCCGGGGTGCTGGGCGGGGCGGCGTTCCTTTTGGCGGGGCGGAAATTTTCCCGGCGGGAGCCCACTCGGGGCTCCTTTGCCCTGTGGGCGGCCCTGCTGTTTTTCGCGGCCCTTGCGCTCCGGCTGTGGCTGGGCTATACCTCCGAGGGCTTTTCCACCGACACGGACACCTTCAAGTCCTGGGCAAGCCTGGCAAACGATGTGGGCTTTGCAAAGCTCTACCAGCAGGACGTCTTTTTGGACTATCCCCCGGGCTACATCTACGTGCTGGCCCTTTTGGACAGGCTGCGGCGGCTGCTGGGCCTTCCCATGGAGAGCCAGGCCTACACCCTGCTCATCAAGCTGCCCTCCATCCTGGCGGACCTGTACTGCGCCGGGGCGCTGCTCCTCTTGGGGCGGAAACGGCGGGGGGAGCGGGCCGCCCTGTTTTTGGCGGGAGCCTATCTGTTTTGCCCGGCGGTGTTTCTAAACTCCGCCCAGTGGGGCCAGGTGGACTCCTTCTGCACAGCCATCGCCCTGAGCTCCCTGCTGCTGCTCTACCGGGAGCGGTACGTCCCCTCAGCCCTCCTCTACGGGCTGGCCGTCGCCTGCAAGCCCCAGATGCTCATCTTTGCCCCGGCCTACTTGTTTTTCACCCTCAAAAGGCGGCGCTGGGGGATGCTGGCCCTGGGGGTGCTGCTGGCCCTGGGGGCGGTCTTGGCGGCGGCCCTGCCCTTTACCGAGGGCTTTCACTTCCTCTGGCTGCTGGAGCGCTACCGGTCCACCTTGGATTTTTACAGCTATTACTCGGTAAACGCCTACAACTTCTGGAGCCTTATCGGCCTCAACTGGCAAAGCCTCCCCTCCGGGGCGGCGGGGGCCCTTTTGAACCTGGCGGCCCCGGCCCTGGCCACGGCCCTGTGCGGGGCCCTCATCCTGGGCTCCCCCAAAAAGGAGGCGGTCCTCTACAGCCCGGCCCTGCTCATGGGGGTGATGTACGCCTTCTCCGTGAAGATGCACGAGCGCTATTTGTTCCCTGCCTTTTTGTTTCTGCTCCTTACAAGCCTGTTTGTGGACGACCAGGGGTTCCTCCGGGCCTTTGGGGCCGCCAGCGCCGCCAACTACTGGAATGTGGCCTTCGTGCTCTGGCAGTTTGCCGAGTACTACAACAACTACGACCCCAACACGGCCCTGACCCGCTCCCTCTCCGCCGTGCAGCTGGCGGCCATCGGCTACACGATGTGGGTAGGGTGCCGGGTGTTCCTAAAAGGGAAGCTCCACCCGGCCCAGGAACCTGCCCCGGGCCCTGTGGGAGACCCCTCCCCCGCCCCCGGGCCCATGGGCCGGAGGGACTGGGCGGCCCTTTTGGCCCTGACCCTGGTCTACGCCTGCTTTGCCTTTTACCACCTGGGGGACACCTCCACCGCCGTGACCCCCTGGACCCCATCGGAGGGGGAGCAGGCGGTGCTTGAGGCGGACGGGGAGTGTGACACCTTGATCTACCTGCCGGGGCTGGCCCCGGACGGGAACCACTACGCCGCCCGCCTGGGGGTGAACGTCCAGGTGGAGACCAGCCGGGACGGGGAGACCTGGACCGACTGCGGCGCCCTCACCGAAGGGAGCGTCTTCGCCTGGCAGGAGTTTGCCCTCTCCACCCCGGGGCGCTTTGTGCGCCTGACCGCCCTGGACGGCAGCGCCACCCTCAACGAGGCGGGGCTCCAGTACACAGGGGCCCCGGTGCTGGCCCAGGTGCGCCAGCAGGGGGGCGGGGCCCTGACCGACGAGCCGGAGACGGTCCCCCTGGAGGCCACCTATGAGAACTCCACCTACTTTGATGAGATCTACCACGCCCGCACGGCCTACGAGCACATTCTGGGGCTGGAGCCCTACGAGAACACCCACCCCACCCTGGGCAAGCTCCTCATCTCCCTGGGGATCCGGGCCTTTGGGATGAACCCCTTTGGCTGGCGGTTTATGGGGGCCCTGTTCGGGGTGCTGATGCTGCCCGCCCTGTACCACCTGCTGTGGCAGCTCTTCGGCCGCACCAGACTGTGCCTTTTGGGGACCGCCCTCTTTGCCTTTGACTTTATGCACTTCACCCAGACCCGGATCGCCACCATCGACACCTACGCGGTGTTCTTCCTGCTGCTGATGTACGACGCCATGGCCGCCTTTTTAAAGCAGGACCTTCTCGCCGCCGGGTGGAAGAAGCTCCTGCCCCCCTTGCTGCTGTGCGGGGTGTTCACCGGGCTGGGGGTGGCCGCCAAATGGACGGCGGCCTACGGGGCCCTGGGCCTGGCTGCCCTGTTCTTCGGGAAGCTCTTCCTCACCGGCCTCGCCGCCCGGCGCCGGGGGGAGCCCCTGGCCCCGGTGCTCCAAAAGTCCGCAAAGCTCTGCGGCTTTTGCTGCCTATTCTTCTTGGCCATCCCCTTTTCGATCTACTTTGGGGCCTTTTTGCCCATCACCACCCTGCCCCACAACGCCGGGGACGTGTGGGGGGCCTTTTGGAACTACCAGGCGACCATGTTCAACTACCACGCGAACCTGGTGGCCACCCACGCCTTTGCCTCCCCCTGGTACGAGTGGCCCCTGGACCTGCGGCCCATCTGGTATTTCTCCCGGGACACCTGGGAGGGCTACAGCACCATCTCCGCCTTTGGGAACCCCCTGCTCTGGTGGGCGGGGCTGCCGGCCCTGGGCTGCGCCGGCTGGCTGTGGTGGAAGGAGCGCCGCCGCTGGGCGGGGCTGGCCCTGGCCGGGTTTTTGAGCGTGTACCTGCCCTGGGCGCTGGTGCCAAGGCTCACTTTTATCTACCACTACTTTACGGCGGTGCCCTTTTTGGTGGTGTCCCTGTGCGGGGTGTTCTCCCTGCTGTATGACCGGGGCCCCTTCGCCCAAAGGCTCGCCTTCCCTGGGGGGATCCAGTGCCGGGGGGCCACTTTGGCCATGGCGGTGTTCGCCGCCGGGTGCCTGACCCTCTTCGCCCTGTACTACCCTGTGCTCTCCGGCGCCCCCACCACCCGGGAGTACGCCGACGCCCTGGAGCTCTTCTCCAGCTGGTACTTCGCCTGAAAATCCCCCGGCTTGGCCGGGGGATTTTTTTACCACAGCTATTTCACTATTATTTCTTGTACTTCCCATTTATTTTTGCTATAATGAGGCCAAAAGGAAGGGGCTGCCCCCGGCGCCAGGGAGCAGCGGCCCGGTGAAAGGAAGATTGGCTATGGCACGAAAAAAGGCAGACCCCCTGAAGAAACAGCCCGCCCCGGAAAAGACGGAGCAGCAAGCCCCCCAAAAGGCGGCGGCCCCGGCCCTGGAGGAAAAGGCCCCCCAGGTGGAGGAAAAGGCCCCTAAAAAGGCCGAGGCAAAGGCTGAAACCCCGAAAAAAGAGGAGAAGACCCCCGCCCCGGAAACGAAAAAGGCCCCGATGAAAAAAGCCCCCGCCAAAGGGAAGGCCGCGGAAAAACCCGCCCCCGAGAAGCCTGCGGCAGAGCCCGCCCCAGAGCCCCCCGCGCAGGAACCGTCCCTGCCCCGGCGGAGCGTGGCCTTCATCGGCTCGGAGTGCCACCCCTTTGTGAAGACCGGCGGCCTGGGGGACGTGATGTACGCCCTGCCCCGGGAGCTGGTGCGCCTCAACTGCGACGTGCGGGTAATCCTCCCCCGCTACGCCTGCATCCCCCAGAAGTACCAGGAGAAAATGGTCTACCGGGGAGAGTTCTACATGGACCTGGGCAGGACCGGCCGGGAGTACTACGTGGGCATTATGGAGTACATCTGCGACGGGGTGGTCTATGACTTTATCGACAACGAGGAGTTCTTCTCCTGGGGCAGCCCCTACACCAACCTGGTGGACGACATCCCCAAATACTGCTTCTTCAGCAAGGCCGCCCTGGCCGCTTTGAACTATCTGGGCTGGATCCCCGACATCGTCCACTGCCACGACTGGCAGGCGGCCCTGGTGCCCCTCTACCTGCGCACCCTGTTCCAGGGCTCCCCGGTGGGCAAGGCCCGCTCCATCCTCACCATCCACAACCTGCGCTTCCAGGGCATCTACAACGTCTCCACCATCCAGTACTGGTCCGGCCTGCCCGATGAGTGCTTCCAGATGGGCGCCTTAAAGCAGGGCTGGGACGACGCCAACATGTTCAAGGGGGGCCTGGCCTACGCCGACCGCATCACCACCGTCAGCGGCACCTACGCCG
>CALWIE010000131.1 GCA_944380625.1 uncultured Clostridia bacterium | reverse complement strand
ACAAGCTTTCAAGTCTTTTTTCTCTGTTTTTCCGTCTTTTTTCCGGTTTTTTTGCCCCGGTTCCCTCCCGGCCCCTTCGGTCTGGGAAAATGCCGCCGCAGGAATCTCCCCAGCCTTGCCCAAAGGGCCAGGAACCTGCCAAATATTTTTTGGAGCAACCGGACAGCCCCCTCCACCAGCCATCCCAGGCCCCGGACCGCCGCCCAGAAGCCCAGGCCCTGGAGCACTGCCTGGTAAAGGCGCAAAAAGCCCCGGTCCACCGCCAGGGCGCAGAGGAACACAAAGCCTCCGGCCGCGGCGCCGAACAGGAGGTCGAAAAGGGCCTTGAGGGCCTTTCCCCCGCCCAGGAGCATCCGGACCCCCTGGAAAAGCAAAAAGAGGCAGCCCAAGGCCGCCCCTGTGGCCAGGCAGAAAAACAGGACGGGCAGAGAGAGCCCGCTCATTTAAAAAGCCTGGCGAAAAAAGAAAGGCTGGGGCCGCCCTCTGTGTAGGAGACAGCCGTCACCTTCCCCCGGGCCAGCAGATCGCCGGTCTGGGAATCCAGGGAGTCCATGTGAAGGCCCTCTCCTTTGATGTGCAGCCGGCCCAGGCCTGTCTGGGCGGTGATCAGCTCCTCACTGAAGAGCTCCACCCGCTCGACGCCTGTGGCCCGCAGCACGCCCCTGTCCTCGATGTGCAGGCTGTGATGTCTTTGCTGCCGCTGGGGTTCCGCCATACGCATGCTCCTTTCCTAGTCCTTGGGGCATACTATGGGGGCTAGGGGGAATTTATTCCTCCAGCATCCGGTAGAGGCTGGGGGCCTCCCCCTTTTTGGCGTACTCCGCCACTGAGAGGACCTGGGCCTTCAGGACCCGCTCCCCCATGTGGATCTCCAGCACGTCCCCCTCCTTTACCTCGTAGGAGGCCCGGGCGGGTTTGCCGTTTGCCAGCACCCGGCCGGCGTCGCAGGCCTCGTTGGCCACGGTGCGCCGCTTGATGAGCCGGGAGATCTTCAGGTAATTATCCAAGCGCATTGGGTTTCACCTCCTTGCCACAGATGGAAAAACGGGCCCGGAATCCTCCGGGCCCGCAAACAAAGCCGATTTTTCTTACTTGTTGTTCACAAAATCCTTCAGGGCCTTGCCAGCCTTAAAGGCAGGGGCCTTGGAAGCGGGGATCTGGATCTCCTTGTTGGTGCGGGGGTCGCGGCCGGTGCGGGCGCCGCGCTCGCGGACCTCGAAGGTGCCAAAGCCCACCAGCTGGACCTTGTCGCCCTTCTTCAGGGACTCGGTGATGGCCTCGATCATGGCGGAAACTGCGGCGTCGGCATCTTTCTTGGTAATTTCAGCCTTGGTGGCGACTTCGGCGATCAGTTCAGACTTATTCATGCTAGGACAACCTCCAAAAAATAGTTAGTGCGGCGCGGATGTTTTCACCCTCTGTGAAAGGACCGCAGAAAACTAGTCTTCCCCGGTCTCCCCGCCAAAAAGCCTATAGCATTTGCAATAATATCACATCCAGCCCTGTTTTTCAAGCGTTTTTGCAATTTTTTGTCCTCCTGGGAGGAACAGAAGGTCGTTTTTTCCAATTCCCCGTAAAATCAGCAGGGAAACCAGGTAAACCGCCCCGCCGCAGGCCGCCCCCGCCAGCACCCCCAAAGCCTCTCCCAGCTTCCCGCCGGGGACAAGGGGCGCTGTCCAATCCCAGGCCAGCCGGGCGCAAGCCCCGCAAAGGATCCCGCAGGCCAGGGGCCTAAAAAGCAGCCCCACTCCGGAAAGCCGCACCCCGGTGGCTTTTTTTAGGCACCAGAACTGGGAAACGGTCAAAAAGGCGTAAGACAAAAGGGTGCTCAGAGGCGCCCCGTAAATGTGGACCTGGGGGACGCCGCTGAGGGCCCAGCTGGCCCCCAGCTTCAGGGCCATGGCCCCCAAGAGGAGCTTCACCGGCAGGTCTGCCCTGCCCACCGCCTGGAGCATGCTGGAGAGGGGGCCGCTCATGGCGGAGGCCAGGGCAGCAAGGCCCAAGAGCTCCAGGCAGCGAGCCACCACCGGCGTGGAGGGCCCCTCCCCGTAGAGGAGCCGGGCAAGGGGGCCGGCCAGGGCCGCCATCCCCAGCCCCGCCGGGAAGGCGAACAACGCCCCTGCCCGCACCACAGCACCCATCTTCTCCCGGAGCTCACGGCGGCTTTTCCGGGCCCAGGCCCCCGTCACGGCGGGCAGAGCGCTGACCCCCAGGGCCTGGGTGACCCCTGGGACCAGGAGGTAGACGGTCATGGCCAGTGTGTAGCAGCCGTACAAATAGGTGGGGACGGCGGCGGGGTTTTCCCGGTACACAGCGGGAAGGGAAAACCCGCAAAGGGCGAAAAACTCCTGGGGGGAATCTTTGACCAGGGCCCCCACGCGGCTTTGGAGGAGGGTTGCGTCCAAAAGCCCCGCCACGTTGGAGATCACCGAGCCTAGGGCCACCGGGGTCGCTGCGGCGAGAAGGGCCCTGCGGGTCTCCCGGCGGCCGCGGGCCCGGGGGGACTCCCGGTAGAGCCTGGGCGGGGTGCCGTCCCCGTGAAGGCGGAAACGCAGCCCCAAATAGGCAAGGGAAACCAGAGAGCCAGCGGTCACCCCCAGCACCGCCGCCGCGGCCCCCAGGGAGCAGACCAAAAACCGGGCCTGGTCCTCCCCTGCGGGCACGATTCCCCAAATGCTCCCGCCCTGCCGGCAGCGGCCCTCCCCCCAGGCCACGGCGGCCTTTGCCGCCAGAAGCCCCAGGCCCAGCTTCATCAGGGCCTCCAGTACCTGGGAGGCCGCCGTGGGCGCCATGTTCCCCAAGCCCTCGTAGTAGCCCCGGTACACAGAGGAAGCGCAGGCAAAGAGCACGGCGGGAGCCAGAGTGAGCATGGGGGCCAAAGCGTAGGCGGCCCCGGGCACCCACCGGCAGTAGAGGGGGGCCAGCAAAGTCATGACCCCCATGCCCGCCGAACCCAAGGCCAAAAACAGGGGCATGGCCACCCCCTTTACCTGGCGGGCGTCGTTCCACCGGCCCAGGGAGCTGTTCTCCGAGACCAACCGGGACACGGCCACAGGAAACCCCACGGTGGCCAGGCTGAGAAGGGGACCGTAAAAATGGTAGGCCATATGGAAAAGGCCGACGCCGTATTCCCCCAGAGCATAGGTGAGGGGAACCTTGAACAGGGCCCCCAGGACCTTTACCGCCGCCATGCCCGCCGTGAGCACCAAGGCCCCGTGGAGGAGGCCCCGCCTCTTCCCGGCAGGCCCTCTGTTTTTGCGCTCCATGCCCTGTCCCCCTTTGCGAAAATGCCTTTCCTCCATGTCTATGAGAGGGGGCGGGCGTATAGTATCATCCCGCCTCCCCTGGGGAAGGCGGGAAAAGGGCGAAGCTCAGGACTCCCTGTAAAACTGCCGGCCCTTCTGGTCAGTCTCCGGGGGAAGATAGCCTTTTTCATAGCACCGCCAGAATTCCAGCAGCTCCCCCTGGCGCTGGCGCAAAAAGGGAAGGATGACCTTCTTGTAATCCCGCTTGTGAGGGTTTACAAGGGGGTCCAGAGGCAGCAGGGTCTCCAGGGAGTAGCGCACCTGAACCCCGCCTTTGGAAACGTGGACATGGGGCAGGTGCCGGTGGACCCTCTCGTCGGGATGAACGGTAAATCGGTAGCCGGTCTCGTTGTGAAGGGACGCGCCCCCCACCAGAAAGTAGGCGAAGTCCAGCTGGGACTCACCCAGATCCTGGAAGATCTGGACAAGGGGCTTGTCTTCCCGCAGGCCAAAAAAACACCCCCGGTGCTCCACATAGACCCTGTGGACAGAGAGGTTCCCGAGCCCCCACTCCCCCAGGCTCTCCCGAATTTCCCCCTCTTCTTTCAAAGAGGAGATCCACTGGCCAAGGCGGTAGACCGACCGCTCCTCCAGGGCCTGAAGGGAGGCCTTGCGGCAGATGCTCTTGTGGGGGCTGTAGATCATGATCCTATCGGAGAAGGTCTTCTCGCTCATTCCGCAGAAATAAAAGGTAAAACGGAGATCCTCCACGGCATTGACACCTCCTTCCCGCTGGTTTTAGCCCCTGGGGGCAAAAACTATGATATTTTTTATAATAGGATAATGCGCGCCGTTTTCGCCGACCACACGAAAACCTCTTTTTCTTGTTTTTCCGTCCATTTAAAACTTGAGAAGTCTTCGCAAAAATACGAAAAAACCGCGGTGTTAAGCCATTTTCGCTCAACACCGCGGTCGGTGAAATGGTCCGAGTGGCGAGACTTGAACTCACGGCCTCTTGACCCCCAGTCAAGCG
>CALWIE010000130.1 GCA_944380625.1 uncultured Clostridia bacterium | reverse complement strand
CGATCAGGTCCACGTTGTTGGAGCCGGCCTGGCGGGCGGCGTCCTCCACAGCCCGGCGCTCCACCTCGGTCACGCCGGAGGGGATGCACACCACGATCCGGGGCCGGTTGAGGGCGCCGGTCTTCAGGGCCTTTTTGATAAAGTACTTGAGCATGGCCGCGGTCACGTCAAAATCGGCGATGACCCCGTCCTTCAGGGGGCGCACCGCCACAATGGAGCCAGGGGTGCGGCCCAGCATCTCCTTGGCCTGCTTGCCCACCGCCAAAACCTCATCCGTGCGGGCGTCCACCGCCACCACGGAGGGCTCCCGCATGACGATCCCCTTGCCCCGCATGAACACCAGGGTGTTGGCGGTCCCCAGGTCGATGCCAATATCCTTGGAGAACACCGTAAACATAGATAAAAAGTTGGAAATCAATCCAGACACCATAACTAAAAAACTCCGCCTTTCCGCCCCCGCCGGGGCATATCCGGTCAACCGGTCCCCGGCCGCGCCGGCGGATCCCGTTTACACGCATATTTTAGGGTTTCCCGTTCCCGGGAAAAACACTCCCTTTCAATTCCAGCTTATTATAGCTTATTTCCCGGCAATTCTCAAGGTAAAAGTTTACATAAACCAATGAAAACTCAATTTCCCTTATATGTGCGGCCTTTCGCAAGACCCTCTACAAGATGTGCCGTTTCCTCCTCACTTTCCCGTGCTGCCAAAGCCCCCCGCGCCCCGGGACGTCTCAGAGAGCTCCGGGACCTCTTCCACCTGGGGCAGGAGGACCGGCACAAGCACCAGCTGGGCGATGCGCTCCCCCGGCTGGACGGTGTAGGCCTCCCGGCTGTGGTTGCGCAGCCCCACATGGAGCTCCCCCCGGTAGTCGCTGTCGATAACGCCCACCCCGTTGGAGACGGCAACCCCCCGCTTGACCCCCAGGCCGCTGCGGGTAAAGATGAGCCCCACATGGCCCAGGGGGATCTCGCAGGCGATCCCGGCGGGGAACAGGGCGCTGTCCCCCGGCCGGAGCACCACCGGCTCTTCCACGCAGGCGCAAAGGTCGAAGCCCGCCGCCCCCTCTGTCTGCCTCTGGGGGAGCTGGGCCCCCGGGCGCATCTTTTTCACCTGCAGTACAGGTTTTTCCTCCATGGTCTCCACTCCTTCCGCAGGGGAAAGTTTTTCCACGCCGCATTTTCCACAGGGCCCCACCCCGGGCAGGCCCGGGGTTTGAGGCTTTATACTGGTGAAATAATTCACATTTTCCACGAAGTTTTCCACATCTATTCCACGCCCCGGCGGAAAAGCCCCCGGGTGTAGTCAAAATCGGGGGTTTCCCCCCGGAAAAGGGCCTCCAGCACCCGGCCGCATTCCACAGGGTTTTCCACCGTGAACCGGGCCACCCCAAAGTCCAGGGGGGAGAGCTCCTTCCCCAAGTCCCCCAGCCAAAGGGGGACGCTGTTGAGCACCTCGATATTCCTGCCGCCCCGGCACACCACGGGGAAGCTCTTGCGCTTGCGGTCCGTGAGGCAGCCGGGCTCCTTGCAGTGAAGGCACCCCTTGGGGGAGTTCGCCAGAGGGCAGTTGCGGGTGAGCATCAGCGCCTGGCGGCCGTAGACCATCAGCCCCCGGGGCAGGCTGCCCCCCAGGCCCGAGACCTCCCGGCCGGTCAGCTCGAAGGAGACCTCCCCGGTGGAAAGGCCCAGCTCCTGGAAAAACTCCAGGCTGGCGGTGTTCGCAAGGTTCAGGGAGAAGCTCCCGTGGGCCCTGCCGCCAACTTCTTTCACCAGGGCCACGGCCCCCAGATTGCCGCAGAGGAAATCCCGGAACCCCCTCTCCATCCGCTGGCGAAGCAGCTCCTCTGTCCGTTTTTCCTCCCCGAACAGAGCTCGGGGTATGTCCAGAAAAACGGACGGATACCCTGCCTGCCGGAGCTTTTCCAGCTCCTCAGCCGGGGTCTCCAGGGGCAGGACGATCTCCCGGCAGCCCTTGGCCTGGGGGCAGACCTGCCCCAGGTGGCGGAACTGGGCCCGCAGGGGCAGGGGCCCCTCCTGCCGGGGGTGGGGGGAAAAGGACAGGGGCTCCCCCTTCCAGGGGATGGCCGGCCGGCTGCCCCGCAGCTCCAACAGCTTTTCCAAGGCCTCCCGGCGCAGGGCGTTTACCGTGGAGACGCCGCAGGGCGCCCCCTCTTCCGGCGCCTGGAGCTCCCCCGGACGAAAGGGGGTGCCCCCCGTCTTTCCCAGCTGCTGCAAACAGCGCTCCCGGGGCAGGAGGGGCAGCCCTTCCCCGGCGGGGGCCCAAGCCGCGGTCTCCCGGCCCTCCGGGTCCCGGGCTCGGAGGGAGACGCCCCCCTGCGCCCTCTCCAGGCAAAGGTCCACGGGCACCCGGGGCAGCTCCCCCCGGTACAGGCCCTGCAGGGCGGAAAACACCTTTTCCGTGGCCCCCGCCACGTCCTCTTTCCGGCGCACCCCAAACATGGAAGCCCCCCGGTCCCCTGTCAGATAGCCCTTTGTAAACCCCGACCGGGAGAATACCGCCCGAAGGTCCTCCAAAAGCTTTTCGGGGACCTGCTCCCCACCGGCGGCCCGCCGGCAGGCGGACACAGCCGCCGCCACATACTCGGGGCGCTTCATCCGGCCCTCGATTTTGGCGGAGCATACCCCCGCTTCGGCAAGCTGTCCGATTTCCCGTACAAAGGAGAGGTCTTTCAAAGAGAGGTCGTGGCCTGTGCCCCCCGGCGCCCCAAAGGGCAGGCGGCAGGGCTGGGCGCAGGCCCCCCGGTTGCCACTGCGGCCCCCCAGCAGCGCGCTCAAGTAGCACTGGCCGGAAACGCTCATGCACAGGGCCCCGTGGACAAAGGTCTCCAGCTCCACAGAGGTCTTCTGGGAGATTTCCCGGACTTCCTCCAGGGAGAGTTCCCGGGCCAGCACCACCCTGGAGGCCCCCAGGTCCTCCAGAAGCTTCACCCCTGCGGGGGTGTGCAGGCTCATCTGGGTGGAGGCGTGCAAGGGCAGCTCCGGGGCCCGGGCGCGCAGCAGGGAGAAAAGCCCCATGTCCTGGATCAGGACCGCGTCCACAGGCAGGGAGCACAGGTACTCCACAAAGTCCAGGGCCCCGGGCAGCTCCTGATCCTTCAGGAGGATGTTCACCGTCACGTGGACCCGCACCCCCCGGGCGTGGCAGAAGGACACCGCCTGGGCCAGTTCCTCCCGGGAAAAGTTCTGGGCGCTGGCCCGGGCGCCAAAAGCCCGTCCTCCCAGGTACACCGCGTCCGCCCCGGCGAAAACAGCCGCCTTCAGGGCCTCGGGCCCGCCGGCCGGCGCCAGAATCTCCATGGTAGCTCCCCCTTTTTTCTCACTTCTTTTCAAAAAAGCTCACAAAGCCTTCCTGCTCGTACTCCTCCTCGTGCCGGAGGGGGTTCTTCCGCCGCCGGGGCTGCTTTGCCTTTGGCTTGGCCTCCTCCCCGGCGGGAGGCTCCTCCCCCGGGACGCCGGAGGCCTGGCGCTCCTGCTCCGCCCGGCGCGCCTGCTCTTCGGCCCCCCGCCTCAGGGCGGCGTTCTCCGCCGCAAGCTTTTCCAGCTCGGCCAGCAGGTCCTCGGTCTCCTGGGGGGGCTCCCCTGCCTGGCGCAGGCGGCGATTTTCCTCCCGCAGCTGCCGGGCCTCCTCTTCCAGGGCCTTTAGGGCGCCCTTCTCCTTCTCCAGGGCGTGCACCTGCCGGCGCAGCTCGTCCACCTCTCCGGCGATCTCCTGCAGGGCGGCGTTGCGGCGCTCCAGGTTTTCCATGCGGGCCCGGGTCTCCGGGTTGGGGCCGTTTTTAATCATGTCCGCCTTTTCCTCCTGCCAGAGCTCCGCCTCCACCTCCAGCTCGTCCACCCGGTCCTGAAGCTGCCGGCGCTTTTGCCCGTTCTTTTTGGCGTCGTCGCAATAGCTCAGCGCCGCCGTGAGGGCCGCCGCCTCCCGGGTGATGTAGGGAGAGGCCCGGAGGATCCCGTTCATCAGGTCCCCCACCTCCTGGGCCAAGGCCTGCATGTACCCGTCGCTCTCCTGGGTGATGAGGCCGCACACAACCCCGTTGATCTCCAGCCGCACCCGTCTTTTTTCCATTTGGGAATCCATCCTTTCCTGGGCGCCCCAACAAGGGTATTTCCATCCCGGCGCCTGCGTAAGCTATATTATATTGCAAAATCCCCGTTTGGGAAAGCCCCCCGCCCCCTTTTCTCTAAAAAAACCTCTCTCGTTTTTGGGCTTTTCCCAGGTTTTTGCTGGATTTTTGTTGTATCCAGGCTGGATTTATGCTATGATAGGGGGCGGAAAATCGCCGTTCCCCAAGCTTCTGGCCCGATTTTGTAGAGAGTGGCCAAATATCTCGCCTCAGCTTGGGGATTTATTGCGATTGTTTTTCGTTCCATTTTAGTGTACAATGCACATGGTGTACTTTGATTCGCCTGCGAATATTATACGTTTTTATATATTTTAACTATATATTTGGAGGAATTTTCATGGATTATAAGCTGACTGTGGAGCAGATCAAGCAGGGGATCCAGGACAAACTGGCCCACACCTTTGCCGTCTCTCCCGAAAACGCCACCGACGAGGAGTACTACAAGGCCAGCGCCCTGATTGTGCGGGAGCTTTTGGCCAAGGGCCGCTCCGAATTTGTGCGCAACGCGGAAAAGACCGGCACCAAGCAAGTCTACTACCTCTGCATGGAGTTCCTGCTGGGGCGCTCCCTGCGCAACAACCTGTACAACCTGGGCCTGGAGGAAAACTTCCGCAAGGCCCTCTCCGGGTTTGGCATCAAGCTGGACCACCTGTATGAGCACGAGCCCGACGCCGGCCTGGGCAACGGCGGCCTGGGCCGCCTGGCGGCCTGCTTCCTGGACGGCCTGGCCACCCAGGGGTATCCCGCCATGGGCTACTCCCTGCGGTACGAGTACGGCCTGTTCCGGCAGAAGCTTGTGGACGGCTGGCAGACCGAGCTGCCCGACTTCTGGCTGCCCGGGGGCAGCATCTGGCTGCAGCGGGTTCCCGAAAGCTCCATGGAGGTCCACTTCGGCGGGCACATTGAGGAGCAGTGGCACGACCAGTACCACTCGGTGTGCCACAAGGACTACACCAGCGTCACCGCCGTGCCCTACGACCTGTGGGTGGCCGGCATGGACGGCAAGGGCGTGAGCCTCCTGCGGGTGTGGAAGGCGGAAAACGACAAGTTCGACATGAAGCTCTTCAACGGCGGCAACTACATGCGCGCCATGGAGCAGCAGGCCATGGCCGAATCCATCACCAAGGTCCTCTACCCCGAGGACAACCACACCGACGGCAAGCTGCTGCGCCTGTCCCAGCAGTACTTCCTGGTCTCCGCCTCCATTCAGGACATCATCCGGCGGCACCTGTACGCCCACGGCAACCTGGACCAGCTGCCCGACCTGGCCGCTATCCACCTCAACGACACCCACCCGGTGCTGGCCATCCCCGAGATGATGCGCGTCATGCTGGACGAGTGCGGCTACGGCTGGGACGCCGCCTGGGACATTGTAAAGCGCACGGTGGCCTACACCAACCACACCGTGATGAGCGAGGCCCTGGAGACCTGGAACCGGGACCTGTTCAAAATGCGCCTGCCCCGCATCTACCAGATCGTGGAGGAGATCGACCGCCGCTTCTGGGAGGAGATGCGCCAAAAGGGCGTGGACGAGGCCAAGATCTACCGCATGGCGCCCCTGAACGACGGCTACGTGAAAATGGCCAACCTGGCGGTAATCGGCTCTCACACGGTCAACGGGGTCTCCGCCCTGCACAGCGAGATCCTCAAAGACGACGTGTTCCACGACTTCTACGAGGAGGAGCCCCAGAAATTCACCAACGTGACAAACGGCATCGCCCACCGGCGGTGGCTGAACCAGTCCAACCCCAAGCTGGCCGAGATGATCACCGGGCTCATCGGCAAGGACTACATCTACGACGCCGACAAGCTCCAGGGGCTGGTGAAATATAAAGACGACGCCGCGGTGCTCCAGCAGCTGCAGCAGATCAAGCGCCAGAACAAGGAGCGCCTGGCCGCCTACCTGAAGAAGACCCAGGGGGACGTTGTGGACCCCGACACCATCTTCGACGTGCAGGTAAAGCGCCTGCACGAGTACAAGCGCCAGCACATGAACGCCCTGAACATCCTGGCCACCTACCAGTGGCTGCGGGAAAACCCCAACGCGGACTTCACCCCCCACACCTACTTCTTCGGGGCCAAGGCCGCTCCCGGCTACTACTTCGCCAAGCAGATCATCCAGTTTATCGCAAACCTGGCCAAGACGATCAACTCCGACGAGCGGGTCAATAAGAAGCTGAAGGTGGTCTTTGTGGAGAACTACAGCGTCACCTGGGCGGAGCTTCTGACCCCCGCCGCGGAGATCAGCGAGCAGATCTCCCTGGCCGGCACCGAGGCCTCCGGCACCAGCAACATGAAGTTCATGATCAACGGCGCCGTCACCCTGGGCACCCTGGACGGGGCCAACGTGGAGATTCACGAGGCCGTGGGGGACGAGAACATCATCCTCTTCGGCATGACCGCCTCCCAGGTGGAGGAGCTCAAGCGCTCGGGCTACCACCCCCGGAACCACTACCAGAACGACGGCCTGATCCACCGGGCCATGGACGAGATGGGCTCCATGAACGGGGGCCAGTCCAAGGACATCTTCAACGCCCTGCTCCAGGAGGACCGCTACATGACCCTGGCGGACCTGCGCTCCTTCCACGAGGCCCAGCAGCGGGCCCAGCAGCTCTACGCCGACCCCGCCCGCTGGAACCGCATGTCCCTCTTGAACATTGCCGGGGCGGGCCGCTTCGCCGCGGACCGGGCCATCCGGGACTACGCCGGAAACATCTGGCACGCCTCCCCGGTGCCCCCCGTGAAAAACCTAAATGCCAAGAAGCCTGAAAAATAAAATCCCCC
>CALWIE010000129.1 GCA_944380625.1 uncultured Clostridia bacterium | reverse complement strand
GACCTACGGCCGGGTGCTGAAGGTGGCCCGGACCATCGCGGACCTGGAAGGCTGCGAGGTGATCGACACCGCCCACGTGGCGGAAGCCGTCCAATACCGGACCCTGGACAGGAAATACTGGCTGGAAAAATAAAACGGCGCGAAAAAACCGCCCCTCCCTTGCGGGAGCGGGCGGCTTTTCTCAGCTTCCCCCAGCCTTTCAGCGGCGGAGGTCGTACTGGATGGCCTCACTGGGGAACACAAAGCCGTAGGTGTTGTAGCGGTAATCGGCGTGGGAGGGATCGGCCTCCTCGTAATTTCCGAAGAAGAAGAGCTTGCACTCTGCCTGACGCCGCCACACAAGCCCGGCGTACACCACGCTGCCGGCGCTGTTCCACTGGAGGAAGTTGTTGGCAAGGACTGTGGAGTCCGCACAGTTGAGGTCCCGGGTCCAGGTGCCGGAGAGCTGCACGTAGCCTGCGGGGATCCACCCCACCTGGCCGCCTGAGAGGCTCACATGGTACCAGACCTCCTGCTGGGTGCCGCTCCGGTAGGCCTGGTAGCCGAACACGGTGACCACGCTCTCCAGGCCAAGGCTTGCCACCACCTGGCTGGAGAGGCTGGCGCTGGAGTAGACGTCGGCGTCGCTCACGTTGAGGGTGCCGCTCACCTGCTTGCCTCCGGTGAGGGAGGAGGGGTCCACTGCGTTGAGCAGGGCCCGGCAGAATCCGTAGTAGGGGTCCAGGGTCCCCACGCCGCAGTTGAACACAAAGCTGGTCAGGGCGTCGAACTGGGCCTGGTTCATCCGGATGCCGTAGTTTTTCCGGAAGCGCTCCACCGCCGGGGAGAAGGTGGCGTTGGCGATCTCCACCAGCTGGGCAAAGAGCTCGGACTTATTCAGGTTGTTGTAGAAGGCGGTGTTCACCTGGACCACATAGCCATGGCCCACTGTGGGGTTGCCCGCGGCCAGGGCGTCGTCGGTGATCTCCGGGATGCTGCCCTCATAGTCGGAGATGAGCTCCAGGCCCCGGGTGCTCACCCGGCGGACCTCATCGGTGGCGGCGCTGGAGTAAATGTCTCCCCTGGTGACCAGGACGGTGAACTCCTTGTAGGCCTGGGACCAGTTTCCGGAGGAATCCCGGGAATAGGCCCGCAGGGTGTATTCGCCCACAGAGCCAAAGGAGACCTCCCTGGTGAAGACCCGCACTTTGTTGGTGGGCAGGCCGTAGCTGGAGTTTCGGCTCTCGACGGAGTAGGTGGACGTCTCCCAGGAGCCCTTGGCGGGGCCGTCCACAATCGCGAAGCGCACGGCGGAACGGCTGGTGTCCGTGACCGCAGTAAGGGTGAACTTGGAACTCACCGAGACGATGTTGTCCCCGTAGGCAAAGCGCACAGGCTCCGCCGCAGTGACCGTCACCTTGCAGGTGGCCTTGGCCGTCCCCTCGGAGTCGGTGAAGGTGATGGTGGCCGTGCCGGGGGTGTTCCCGTAGAGCATGGCCCCCTGCTTGTTCCCTCCGTAGCTGACCGAATAGCCGGTGGAGACCACGTTGGGGTTGCTGCTCTCCCAGCGCATGGCGGAGATATTG
The DNA here is from genome assembly GCA_944380625.1 of uncultured Clostridia bacterium. Next base: position 5,615 of record CALWIE010000129.1, on the reverse strand, counting down.
GAGGTGACGGAGCCGTCCAGGCGCACGCTCTGGTACTGGTGGAGGGTCAGACTGGTGGCGCTCAGGCTGGCGCCAGAGGCGCTTCCGCCCTCGCCGTTGTACTCCTCCACAAACTCGGCGCTCACATAGCCCGCCATGCCCCCGCTGGTCTTTACCCCCAGCCAGCCGTTGGACTCCACACTGGTGACTGTGAGCAGGGCGCCTGTATTCAAAAGGGTGAGGGAGGTATAGGTGGTGCCCGGTCCGGAACGAAGGTGCAGGCCGCTGGTGGCCGTGACGCGGATGGTCTGCCCCACCTCGAAGCCGCTGGGGCCGGGGTCGTCGTCTGGGTTATCATCGGGGTTGTCGTCGGGATTGTCGTCGGGGTTTTGGGCCGTCTCGATCTCCACATACAGTTTGCTGATGTAGCCGGTGACCCCTCCCGGGGTGATGACGTTTACCCAATCCCCCGTGGTGGAGAGCACCGTCACCTTGTCCCCTGCGTTCACGTAGCCCAGGACCGTGTAGTTGGTCCCGGGGCCGGAGCGCACCCGGACCTCGTTGCCGGTGACCGTCCCGGTGACGGCGCCCTCCTCCGAGGGGTCGGCGGCTTCGGCAATGTCCAAAAAGGCCCAGTGGGAAAAGGGCACGTCCACAAATTCCTGGACGTTCCGGTCCGCGGCGTAGCCCTCGCCGGTGCGCTCCAGGGCAATGTTCAGGATTTTAGCCACCTGGCACCGGAGGATGGGGGAATCTGGCTTGAAGGTGTTGTCCCCATAGCCTTCGATCCATCCCGCGGCCACCGCCGAGGCAATGGCCTTGTAGGCCCAGTGATGGGAGCTCACATCCGAAAAGGGGATGCTCCCCGCGGACAGGGTAAAGCACTTGGAGAGGGCCTGGACAAAGGCCGCCCGGGTGACGGGGCTTTGGGGGCGGAAGGTTCCGTCCCCGTAGCCGTTGAGGATCCCGGCGTTGACTAGGGAATTCACCGCCGTAAAGTACCAGGCGCCCGGGGCCACGTCGGAAAACTTCTGCTCGTTCCCCTGGGGCTTTTCCGCCAGCAGGGTGTAGAGCACGGTGGCCATCTCCGCCCGGGTCATGGCCTGGTTGGGATAGAAGTAGCCGCCGCCCTTGCCGGACATATAGGCGTCGTGGCCGCCCACCGCCAGCAGGGGGTAGGCGGCAAAGGTCTCCGCCTCTGTCTCCTGGGTTTCGGAAGCCTCCTCCAGGTCTTCCCCGGGCTCCTCTTCCAGCTCTTCTGGGGAACTTTCCTCTGGCTCTTCCGAAGATTCCTCCCCGGCCTCTTCCGCGGGCTGCTCCTCCGGCTCCTCAGAGGCGGGCTCGCTGGGCTGCTCCTGGAGAGAAGAGGAGGAGGCCTCCTCCAGGGAGGACTCCAGCTGGGACCCCGAGGAGGGGCTGGGGCTCTCCTCCGAGAGGGAGCTGGAAACCGCCTCTTCCTCTGGGACGCTCTCGGGGCCGGCCTCCGCCGCCAGGGAAGCCGGCGCCGGAAGCAGCAGGAGAAGGGCCAAAAGAAGGGCTATATATCGCATTGCTGTTTTCTTTCTCGTTGAAACCACGTCGACCTCCTAAAAATGCTTCGGGGCAATTTTTGAAAAAGTCTGTTGTCTATTATAGCGAAAAAGTTACAATTTTGCAACCTTCTCCCGAAATTTTCTGTAAACCGGCGAAAAAAAAGCAGCGGGCCGCGGCAAAAACGCCGCGATCCGCTGCGATTTTCTCCGTAAAGGGCCAGAGGGATCCGTTACATGGCCTCCACCAGGGCCTTGGTGTCCCGGGCGATGACCAGCTCTTCGTTGGTGGGGATCACATAGACCTGGATGGGGGAATCGTCGGTGGAGATCAGGCCCTCCTTGCCCAGGACCATCTCCTCATTGCGGGCCTCGTCCAGCTTGACCCCCAGGAAGGAGAGGTACTCGCAGACGGCCTTCCGGTGGGCGGACTGGTTCTCGCCCACGCCGGCGGTGAAGACGATGGCGTCGCAGCCGCCCAGGGCCACCATGTAGCCGCCGATGAACTTGGAGATCTGGTACTCCAGGATCTCGTGGGCCAGCTTGGCGCGCTCGTTGCCCTCGGCGGCGGCCTTGGTCACGTCCCGGTCGTCGCTGGAGACGCCGGAGATGCCCAGCAGGCCGGACTTCTTGTTGAGGATCTGGTCCATCTCGGGGGGAGTCAGGTGCTCCTTCTCCATGATGAAGGTGACCACGGAGGGATCCAGGGTGCCGGTGCGGCTGCCCATCATAAAGCCGTCCAGGGGGGTCAGGCCCATGCTGGTGTCGATGACCTTGCCCCCGTCAATGGCGGTGATGGAGGAGCCGTTGCCCAGGTGGCAGGTGATCATCTTCATATCCTTGATGTCCCGGCCCATGAGCTGGGCGCAGCGGTGGCTCACATACCGGTGGGAGGTGCCGTGGAAGCCGTAGCGGCGCACGGCGTATTTCTCGTAGTACTCGTAGGGGACGTTGAACATGTAGGCCTTGGGGGGCATGGTGGCGTGGAAAGAGGTGTCGAACACCACCACCTCGGGCACCTGCTCGCCAAAGACCTCCCGGCAGGCCCGGATGCCCTGGCTGTGGGCCTTGTTGTGCAGGGGGGCCAGGGGGATGAGGCTCTCGATGTCCTCGATGACCTTTTCGGTGACCAGCACGGACTCGTGGAAGATAGAGCCGCCCTGCACGATGCGGTGGCCCACGGCGGCAACCTCATCCAGGTTCTTGATAACGCCGTACTCCCCGTCGATAAGGGCGTTTTTCACCTGCATAAAGGCGGCGGCGTGGTCCAGCATATTTACGTTTTTATGGAGTTCCCGACCATCGGCGGTCTTGTGGGTGAAGATGCCGCCGGGCATACCGATGCGCTCGCAGTTGCCCTTGCACACCATCTGTTCGTTGTCCATGTCGATGAGCTGGTACTTCAAAGAGGAACTGCCCGCATTGATGACGAGAATTTTCATGGATAAATCTTTCCTTTCCACATCGTTTGCCAGAGGGAGACCGGCGCGCCAAAGCGCCCCCAAAGGGCATAAGCGCCGTGAGGACCCTTCTGATAGCTTCATTTTCCCCCGCCCCTTGCGTCCGGCGGGATAGTACGGTAAGATAATACAAAGTGACGCAAGACCATTTTAGAACATTTCCCGGTTAAATTCAAGGAGTTTTCAAGGAAAATGCAGGAGAAAATGAAGATTTCCGCCGTGATTTGCGAACTCAACCCCCTCCACCAGGGCCACCAGGCCCTGTTTTCCCACGCCAAAAAACGGTTTGACGGGCTGGTGTGCATCCTCTCGGGGAACTATGTCCAGCGGGGGGAACCGGCCATTTTAGACAAGTGGGCCAGGGCCCGTCTGGCTTTGGAAAGCGGCGCGGACCTGGTTTTAGAGCTGCCCCTGCCCTGGGCCCTCTCCGGGGCGGAGCGCTTTGCCGCCGGGGGCGTGGCCCTGGCCAGGGCCCTGGGGTGCGTGGACACCCTGCTCTTCGGCAGCGAAGAGCAGGACGCCTCCCAGCTGTGGAAGCTGGCCGAGGCGCTGCTCTCCCCGGGATTCTCCCAGGCCCTGGGCCAGGGCGACCCCACCCTCCCCTTCGCCCGGCGGCGGCAGCGGGCGGCGGCGCGGCTGGTGGGCGGGGACACCGCCGCCCTGCTGGAGCGCCCCAACTGCATTTTGGGGGTGGAATACTTAAAGGCCATCCGCACCCAGAAAGCGGCCCTGGCGGCGGAGGCCTTTCCCCGGCAGGGGGCGGGCCATGATGTGCCGGAGAAGGGCGGGCCCATCCTCTCCGCCTCTCAAGCCCGGGAGCTCCTGGGCCGGGGGGAGGACCTTTCCCAGCGGCTCCCCTCCCTCACTTTGCAGGTCTGGCGGGAAGAAACCGACCTGGGACGGGCGCCGGCCTCCCTGAGGCGGCTGGAAACTGCAATTTTATGTAAGCTCAGAACTATGGCCCCCGAAGGCTTCGCCCGGCTGCCAGACATCAGCGAGGGCCTGGAGAACCGCTTGTTCCAGGCCTCCCGGCAGGCGGGTTCTCTGGAGGAATTTTTCACCCTGGCAAAGTCCAAACGGTACTCCCACGCCCGGCTGCGCCGGCTGGCCCTGGCGGCCTTTTTGGGCCTCACAGGGGACTTGCCCCCCCTGCCCCCCTATCTGCGGGTGCTGGGTTTCGGGCCCCGGGGGGAGGAGATCCTGCGCCTGGCCCGGCCCACCCTTCCCCTGGCCCTGCGGGCGGCGGACTTTCAAAAGCTGGTCGGGGATTCCCTCTCCCTCTTCCAACTGGAGGCGGCTGCCGACGACCTGTACGCCCTGGCCCTCCCCCGGCCCGCACCCTGCGGCAGGGACTACACCCAGGGGCTTATCAAGGTGGGGTTTTAAGGGAAAGGGTGGGTCAGCCATGAGAGAGTCAAAGCGCTGGCAAGACATCCTCATCGGCGTGGGGATTTTTGCCGTGGCCACTTTCCTCATTGCGGGGGTGTGCGGCCTGGTGTGCGCCCAGTTCATGGCGCCCCTGGGCTTTCGGTACGAGAGCCTGTGGGCTATTGTAGCGTTCTTCTTTTGGGGGGCGGTGGCGGCAATCCCCCTGTCCCTGGTGGCGGGCGCCCTGCCAAACGCCCTCTACCGCCTGGGGAAGCTGCCCCTGTGGGCGGCGCGCCTGGGGTACCTTGTTCTGGACACCGTCGCCACCGCCCTGGCCCTGGGGTTGGCGGACCTGCTGATGGAGTCTGTCTACGCCCCAGATGCGGCCCTGGTCCTGGCGGGGTTCCTGCTGGCCCTGCCGGGGCTCAAGGACGTGGGAAAGGACAAGCCCCAGTGACAAAAAGCAGCCGCCCTCCCCGGGCACCCGGGGAGGGCGGCTGTTCGTTTTCCCCTGCGGGGCGGGGCTGCGCACCCCGCACAAACGCCGGTTACACGCTGCGCAGGCCCTTGGGGTAATGGTTTTTCAGCCTGCCCCCAGAGGCCTTGCCAAAGCCCAGAGGCACGCCGCCGGCGCAGAGGGCGGTGTAGCCCTTGCCCTGGCAGTCGATCTCCTCCCCCCGGAGGAAGCTGAGGAGCTCCGGGGCGTCCCAGGGGAGATCCAGGGCCTGGCGGCAGTTCTCCTTCCGGGCGGCCTGGAAGGCGGCGTGGGAGGGTTCCCAACGCCTGCCCTTTTGGCGGGCAAGCTCCACCCCGGCCCGGAGCACCCCCAGGCCGGAAAGCTCCGGCAGGCCCGGGGGCAAAAGGAGCAGCCGGTCCCCGAAGCGCGCGGCGTTCCCCGGCCAGGGACAGGTGAAGAGCTCCTCAAAAAGGGCGCGGGCCTCTCCCTCCTCTTTGGAAGGGAGACCGCTCGAAAAGGACCCCGCCCGGCACTGGGCCTCCCCCACTCGGCGGAACCTGGCCACAAAGTGGCCCTCTCCCCCGTCCATGGGGTAGATGCGGCGCACCGGAAGGCCCTCCAGGCCGGGACGGCCAAAGGAGGCCTCGATGGGCTCCAGGGAAAATTCCGGGTGGGCGGAGAGAAACCAGCGGACGTTGTCCTCGTTTTCCTCCCGGGAAAAAGTGCAGGTGGAGTAGACCAGCACCCCGCCCTCCCCCACCGCCAGGGCCGCGGAATCTAAAATGGCCCGCTGGCGCTGGGCGCAGGCGGCGGGGCTCTCCG
>CALWIE010000128.1 GCA_944380625.1 uncultured Clostridia bacterium | reverse complement strand
TGATGTGGAGGAAAAACGCGCCCCAAAACCTGTGCTATGAAATGCCTGTATGAAGGAGCGCAGCCCATCTTGATTGAATTGCTGCCGGGTGATGCCTGATAAGGCTGGAGATGGGTTTGTTTTGTTTACAGCCCTGTAAATTTTGAGCTGCCTCCGGTAGAAATGGCTTGCGCCGTTCCTGATTCAGAGTCCTCATACGGATGTCCAGAAAACAGAAAATGCCTCCCTCTGCGCTGGCAGATGTGTCGCCAGCAAAAGATGGGAGGCGTTTTTGACCACATTTCCAGCCACAGAGCGGTGCGGAACACATGGAAACAGCGGCTTTGAATAGTGACGGAAATCAATCAGAATAGCGCGGAAATGGCATAAAATAAGCGGAAATTATGCAAAGAATGAGTCCTTCTATTGTTTCATTGCGGCGCAAGTTTTGAGGGGGTCTCCGCAGTGGCGGAAACAATGGACCAAATCCGGCTCAAGACATTTGACTCCTGACCCAAAATCTGACCCAGGACCGGAAAAACCAGAATGGAGCGGAGAGGACACGGCCTCCGGATTTTGAATGATCTCTGGCCTGAAAAGGCCTGGAAAGCCTTAAAGTACGTCAGATGGAGAAACCTACAGCAGCTCATAACCCGGAGGTCGGAGGTTCAAATCCTTCCCCCGCAACCATAAACCCGTCAGAATCCGTGGATTCTGACGGGTTTCCTTTTGTTTTCGTCACTTTTTCGGTTGAATTATTTTTGTCGTTTTCGCCTGACCCAAACCGTGACCCATACGGGATCTCGGAGCGGTCAGAGCTGAAGAGTTCCGGAGAGGATACCGCCCATGGTTTTTGCCGCCTGGCACAGAGGCCGTCTTGCCCCTCCGCCCCAGGCTCTCCCGCCTCTCCGCCCCTCACCACGCTCCGGCGTAGCCCAGGGTGACGGCGCTGTTCCGCGCCCCCAGCGCCATGCAGGCGGGAACGTCCTCCCCCCGCATGAGGCCGTAGAGGAACCCGGCGATGAAGCTGTCCCCCGCCCCCATGGTGTCCACCACCGTGCAGGGTACGATGTCCCCCCGGTAGAAGCGCCGCCCGTCGTAGGCCAGGCTGCCCCGCTCCCCCCGGGTGGCCACCACCAGCCCCGGCCCCTTGGCATGGATGCCCTTCAAAATCTCCTCCAGCTCCCCGTCCCCGGCGGAGTCGTTGGAGAAAAAGGCGTAGTCCACCCAGGGCAGGGCCCGTTCCGCCGCCGGGTCCTCCGGCCGGTCGGCGCAGTCGAAGGCCACCGATACCCCCCTGGCTTTCAGCCGGGGCAGGTCGCCCTCCACCCGGCCCCACAGGCCGGAGACCACCAGGTCGTGGCCGCAGAGGAAGTCCACGTCCCCGTCGGTGAGGCGGAAGGTCTCCATCACCCCCTCCTCATAGTCGCCGAACACCCGGTCCCCGTCCACCACCGTCACGTGGGACAGGGCGGTGGACCCCGGTTCGGTGCGCAGGTGGGACACGTCCACCCCCTTGCCGGCCACGGCCCGCCGCATGAGCGCGCCGTACTTGTCGTCCCCCACCACGCCGGTGTAGGAGGCCCAGCCTCCCAGCCGCACGGTGTATACCGCCACATTCACCGGATTGCCGCCGGGGTAGGCCTCCCCCGTCTGGTCATAGAGGTCGATGCAGTTGTCCCCCACGGCGGCCAGCCTGATCTCGTTTTTCATGGGTCCCTCCCCGCGCCTGGGCGCGTTTTGTCTCAGATTTGAGCGGCCTCAGCCGCCCATGGCCCGCACCCGCTCCAGGGCCCGGCGGGCATAGAGGGCGGGCTCGGCCAGGTAGGCGGTGACCAACTCGATGGTGGCCCGCCCCCGGTAGCCCCGCGCCTCCAGCTGCCGCAGCAGCTCCGGCAGGGGCAGCGCCCCGTCGCCGGGGATGAGGTGGGCGTCGCTGCGCCCGTCGGAGTCCACCAGATGCAGGTGGGCCAGCCGCTCCCCCAGCAGGTCCAGATAGTTTTCCACCGGCTCCCCCGCCGCCGCCGGGGGGACCACGTCGCACATGCCCAGCAGGCGGGGGGAGCCCACCTCCTCCAGGGCCTGGGCCAGCTCCCCGGCAGTGGTGCACAGGTTGCTCTCGTAAGGGGTGAGGCTCTCCAGCACGATGGCGTGTCCCAGGGTCTCCGCCTTGTCCGCCAGCCGCCGCAAGCTCTCCAGCAGCCGCCGCCACAGGGCCTGCCGTGGCACGCCGTACCCGCCGTGGCCCACGGAGATGAGGGTGTACTCCGCCCCCAGGGCCTTCCCCATCTCCAGGCACAGCTCCAGGTAGGCCATGGCCTCCTCCCACTGGGCCCGGTCCCCCAGCATGTAGTTGTAGGGGTAGGCGTTGTGCTCCGGGGTGTAGACCCGCACCGGCATCCCATACCGCTCCGCCAGCGCCAGCACCTGCCGCAGCCCGCCCCGCTTCAAATCGGGGGCGAAGGCGTGGGGCCGCCCGCCCCACAGCTCGATGTAGTCGTATCCGATCTCCCCGGCCTCGGCAAAGGCCCGCTCCAGGGGCCAGCGCTGCCAGCCGCAGGTGAACATGCCCAGTTCCATAGCGTCCCTCCTGACAGAAGAGGCGGCCCCGAAGGAGGTTCGGGACCGCCCCTCATTTTGGGGTCAAATCAATAGCTCAGCTGCCGGTAGTAGCGCCGGATCTCCATGGGGTGGCAGTTGATGGCCTCCATGTGGGCGTCGATGCGCTGGGTGACGGCGTGGGTCACCAGATGGGACAGGTTCCCCCGGTACTTGTCGTCGATGCCGGGCAGGGCGTAGTCCCTGGAGTCGATGACGGTGTAGTTGGCACACACCCTGGGCAGGAACTTCACCACCCGCTCGCCGAGGGGCCGCTGGGCGTCCTCCCCCAGGAACACGGTCACCGGGGTGTCCCGGTCCACGATCTCCAGCATACCGTGGAAGAACTCCGCGGCGTGGAT
>CALWIE010000127.1 GCA_944380625.1 uncultured Clostridia bacterium | reverse complement strand
GTCCGGCTTGGCCGCGCCGGCGTCCTCCGAGACGAACACGTCCTGCACATAGGGCAGCAGGCCGGAGCGCTCCAGCCGGGACATCTGGCTGACGGCGTTGCCGTTGGTGACGATGTAGAGCTGATAGTTTTCAGAGAGGTCTCGCACCAGCTCCAGGGCTCCGGGCAGCAGGGCCCCGCCCTGGGCCAGGTTTTCGAAGTAGGTGCGGTTGATGGTTTCCGGGTCCCCGGTCAGGCCTGTCTCCCCCAGAAAGTCCGTAAAGCGTCCCACGAAAAGCTGGGGTTTGGTGCACTCCCCCCGCTCCAGCTTAGCCCACCACCGGTTGTTGCAGGTCTCGTATTGCTCCAGCAGGGCGGGGGAGTAGGGCCGCTGGGAGCCAAAACAAGCGGCGTAAGTGGCCTGGAAGGCGTGGAGCATGTCCTGGTCAAAGTCCAGCAGGGTGCCGTCTGCGTCCAGCAAAAGGAAGCGATAGGGTTTCATAGGAGGACTCCTTTCCCGACATAGGCCCGGACAGGGCCGCATAGAAATGAACGATCTGTATGTATGGATGATACTCCAGAGGGCGGCCCCTTGTCAAGAAATGGGCTGCCGGAAAGGAAGACGGCATGCGTAAGTTTCCTGTGCGTAAATACTGGTATTTGATGCTGTGGTTGGCTCTGGTTGCAGCGGTGGCTGGAGTATGGTTTTGGAAGGACCCCGCTTTACCGCGGGAAGATGCACCGGTTTCCCAGATGTCGGAATCCCCTACGGCGGCTCCTTCCCAGCAGGAGGAAACCCTGGTGGGGGTGTGGGTTCCCTATTTCTCCCTGGACACCGCGGAGCACACCCAGGAGGCCTTTGAGGAAAATTACAGGCAGATCGCCCAAACCGCCCAGGAAAAGGGAATCAACGCCATGTTTGTCCATGTGCGGCCTTTTTCCGACGCTCTGTATCCCTCGGCCTATTATCCCTGGTCCCACATTCTCACAGGCGTCCAGGGACAAGACCCCGGGTATGACCCTTTGCAGTTTATGATCGCCACCGCCCACCAGCTGGGCATGGAATTTCACGCCTGGATCAACCCCCTGCGGGTAAAAACGGCCGAGACCCCCGCCACCTTGGCGGACAACAACCCCTATGTGACGCTGGGGGAGGAGTACCCCCAGTATTTTATGGAGTGTGAGGGAGGGGTGTATCTCAACCCCGCCTATCCTTATGTGCGCACGTTGATTGCCCAGGGTGCGGCGGAAATTGTGGAAAACTATCCCGTGGACGGCATTCACTTCGACGACTATTTCTATCCGGCGGAGGATCCCGCTTTGGACAGCGCCGCCTATGAGTCCTACACCCAAGGGGTGGAGGAACCTCTGGCTCTGGCAGAGTGGCGTGAGGCCAATATCAACGCCATGGTGTCCCAGGTGTACGAGAGTATCAAGGCGGTGAAAGAGGACGTGGTGTTTGGCATTTCCCCCCAGGGGAATATCCAAAACGATCAGGCCATGGGTGCCGATGTGGAGACATGGGCAGCGGTGCCCGGGTATGTGGACTATTTGGCTCCCCAGCTCTATTACAGCTTTGCAAACGAGGCCCTGCCCTATCAGCAGGCCCTGGAGCAGTGGACCGCTTTGCCCCGGCATCAGGGGTTGGCATTGTACGCGGGGCTGGCGCTCTATAAGGCTGGGTCTGATGCGGACGAGGGCACCTGGCTGGGCAGGGACAACATCCTGGCCCTGCAGGCGGAGGAGGCGCTGCAGGCAGGGTGCCGGGGCGTCATTCTCTACTCCTCCGACTATTTGCAGGCGGAACAAACGGCGGCAGAGCTGGAAAATGCCACAGCTGTGTGGGGGGCTGTTGACGGATAGCGCTTTACAGTGCTATAATACACAAATCGAGAGAAAAAGATCGAAATACATGCAAAGGAGTCGTGCGTCATGCAGGAAATCAACGAGATCGGCTCCCGTCTGCGGGAGCTGCGGGAAGCCAGCGACTACACCGTAGAGCGTTTGGCTGCGGAACTGAAACTGGATCCGGAGGTATACCGGGGCTACGAACAGGATGGAAAGGACATCCCCATCAGCTTGATTTATGAAATTGCCAACAAGTTTGGCGTAGACTTTGCGGAGATCCTCACAGGAAACCCCGCCCGGTTGGATACGTACCACATTGTACGCCGAGGCCACGGCCGGGTGGTCAACCGGAATCCGGAGTACCACTTTGAGGATCTGGCCTACCGCTATGCCGACAAGGTGATGCAGCCCCTGCTGGTCACCTTGGAGCCCAGCGACAAACCTGCGGGGCTCATCACCCACAGCGGCCAGGAATTTAACCTGGTGCTGGAGGGCACGGTGCTTGTGGTCATTGGGGACAAGGAGTTCACCCTCACCGCCGGGGACTCCATTTACTTCAACCCCACGCTGCCCCACGGCCAGCGCTGCGGCGGTGATGTAAAGGCCCGGTTTGTCACGGTCATCGCCGAATAAGCGGCTGGCCTCTTAAGTGGGCGTGTGCCCCTTGGACCGCAGGTCGGAAAAGAAGAGAGTTGGCTGAACAACTGGCGAGTAGGCGAGTTTTTCCACTCCCTCCTGGGAAAAAGTGGAAAACTCCTGCAAAATCTGGTGTTTGGCAGCTTTCTCTCCTTGGTATTTCAAGCAGGGGCCAAGCGCCCTTGGATGTGAAAGGATGTGTTACCCATGGACTACTTATTGAAAAAATTCCTGCCCCGTATTGAGTTTGACTCCTACGAGGATTTTAAAGCGAACTATAAAGTGAACGTGCCGGAGGATTTCAACTTTGGCTTTGACGTGGTGGACGCCTGGGCAGACGCCGAGCCGGAAAAGAAGGCCCTGGTGTGGTGCGACGAAGAGGACGACGAGAAGATCTTCACCTTTACCGACATCAAGCGGCTGTCCAATAAGGCTGCCAACTTCTTCAAAAGCCTTGGCGTGAAGAAGGGCTCGGTGGTGATGCTGATCCTCCGCCGCCGGTGGGAGTATTGGATCTGCGCCACCGCCCTGCACAAGATCGGCGCCATCCTGATCCCCGGCACGTTGCAGCTGACCAAGAAGGACATCGTCTACCGGGGCAACGCCGCCAAGGTGTGTGCCGTGGTGTGCGTCAACGACCCCTTTGTCATTGAGCAGGTGGAGGCTGCCCAGGGCGACATCCCCACCTTGAAAAATAAAATACTGGTGGTGGAGCGCCGGGAAGGCTGGCTGGATCTGAACGTGGAGATGGAAAAATTCTCCGATGAGTTCCCCCGCCCCACTGGGGAAGAGGCCACCCGCTGGGACGACACCATG
>CALWIE010000126.1 GCA_944380625.1 uncultured Clostridia bacterium | reverse complement strand
ACCGTCTGGCCGGCGGACTCCTTGAGGTAGCTGTAGAGGAACAGGTGCTCTTTGATGTCCTCCACGGTGTAGTGCTCGTACTTCCCCTCCTCCTGGAGCCGGCCCAGGGCCTCCTCCAGCTTTTCGTCCTCGCTGAGGGAATAGGCGGTGAAACGCTCCCCGTCGGGATAGGTGGAGGAGGCGATCTCGGGATAGGTGAGGGTGATGTGGGCCTGGGCCGAGGCGTACTCGGTGTAGAACACCTTTCCGCAGTACAGGGCCGCAAAGGCCACCCCCACGGCGCACATCAAGAGGAAGATCCGCTTGAACTTTCCCAGGCGCACCCGGTACAAGACGCGCTTTACGCTCTTTACAGGGGTTGGAAGCTTCATCTGAATCACTGGCTCCTTTCGCCGCTGGCGGTGGTTTTTTCCTTGTATTCGTCTTCCCCTTCCGCCGCGTCCTTCATGAACACGGTCTTCGTGGTGAGAAGGATGATCTTCAGGTCCAGCAGAAGGGAATAGTGGCTGATGTAAAACAGGTCGTAGTAGGTCCTGTCGTAGATATAGGTGGAGTACCGCCCGTAGACGTGGGAGAGGCTTGTCAGGCCGGCCTTCACCAGAAACCGGTCGTCGTAGCGCTCGACGGTTTTTTCAAACTGCTCTACGAAAACGGGGCGCTCCGGGCGGGGGCCCACCACGCTCATCTCCCCCTTGAGGATGTTGAAAAGCTGGGGGAGCTCGTCCAGGCGCAGGGAGCGCAGGACCTTCCCCACCGGGGTGATGCGGGGGTCGTCCTTCTCTGCGAACTTGGGGCCGCTGAGCTTCTCCGCGTCCTGGACCATGGTGCGGAATTTGTAGATTTGAAACTCCTTTTTGCCCCGGGTGTAGCGGGCCTGCTTGTAGATGACCGGCCCGGGGGAGGTGGCCTTGACGGCCAGGGCGATGGCCCCCATGGGGAGCAGCGCCACCAACAGCCCCACCGCCGCCAAAAGCAGGTCCAGGGCCCGCTTGGCAAAGAGCTCCACCGGGCCGATGGCCGCCTTGGGCATGTAGAGGGTCAGGATGTCGTCTAAGTGGATGATCTTCGCGTTCGTCTTCCCCACGTCGATCATCTCCGGAACGATGAACAGCTCTTGGCCCAGCTCCGTGGCCCTGCGCACCGCGATGTGGTACTGCTCCGAGGGGAAGCCGTTGAGGATGCACACGGCGTCAAACCCAGGAAAATGCCCGTCCACAAAGGCTTGGAACTCCCGGGGGCCCAGGTCCCCCGCGTCCTCGTACCAGGCGTCGAAGCGCCGGAGCACCCCGTATTTGATGCGCTTCATCCGCCAGTAGTTTTGGGAGGCGTAGTCCAGCACCAGCAGCCGGGGGAGCCGGTAGCGCCTTCGGCAATAGCCCTCGAAGAGGTAGTCCGAGACGATTACGGCCGCGGCCCCCGCCAGGGCGAACACCCCGTCGTGGGCCAGCCGGAAGAGGTCCCCAAACAGCACCAGGTTGAGCGCCCCCATGATAAAGAACATGTAGGCCGCCGCCAGCACAGAGGAGACGCCTTTCTCCCGGAGGCTGGGCACCAGGACGGTGTATTTCTCCAAAGCCCACATAAAGCACAGCATCCCCACTGCCCAGGCCCCGTTGAGAAACGCCATGTTCCGCCTGCCGATGGGCCCGTGCTGGGGGAAGAGCAGCCACGCCCCTCCCGCCAGGGCCAACAGGACCAGGCCGTTGAGCAGCAGGTTCCGCTTTTCCCGCATCCGTATATTATCGACTTTCACGCCTATCCTCCCCTTTCCCTCTTTTCCCCAGGGCTTTCTCCCGGGCGACCCGCAGCGCCTTGGAGACCGCGACCAGATAGGGCCTTCCCCACGCCAGCAGCCTGTACCAGGGGCGGTCTATGCCCCAGCCCGGCAGGGCGGCGGCTATGGTGCGGGAGACCGCCCGGTTTGCCTCCAGCTTCTGCCAAAAGGGCAGCCCCCCGCCTGTGAGGGACCCGGCGCTGCGGCAGTAGTGGTAGAGCCTGTCCGTGACAAAGGCGTACCCCTCCACCCGCTGAAACATCCGGACGCAGAAGTCCAGGTCCTCCGCGGTTTTCAGGCCCTCCCGAAACCGCAGCCCCTCCAGGCAGGGGCGGGAGATCAGCTTCATGCACACGTGGTTCATCTGGATGCCCGTCATCATCCGCCGGTACACCCGGCGAAGGCCCTTCCCCTTGAGGAACAGGTTTTGGGAAAAGGCCCCCTTGGGATAGACCCGCACACCTCCCGGCAGCTCGTAGAGGTACTGGCACTGGACCACGCCGGCCCCTGTCTCCCCCGCCCGGCGAAGGAGGGTCTCCAGCATGGAGGGCTCCCACAGGTCGTCTGCGTCCAAAAAGGCCAAATAGGGGGCGTCCGCCGCAGAGAGGGCCACATTCCTGGCCCCCGCCGCGCCCCGGTTTTCCTCCTCCCGGAAGCACCGGAACCGGGGATCCTTGGCGGCGTATTCCCCCAGGATCTCCCCTGTGCGGTCGGTGGAGGCATCGTCCACCACCAGGGCCTGCCAGTGGGGGTAAGTCTGACCCAGCAAGCTGTCCAAGCAGCGGGCCAGGGTCGCCTCCCCGTTGTAGACGGGGACAATCACCTGCACCTGATAGGGTTCCATAAAGCACCTCCCACATGGAAAAAAAGGCCAAACAATAAAAAAAGGCTGCAACATACGTGTATGTTGCAGCCGATCGAGCATATGATCGATAAAAATCACTTAGCCATCTGAGCTTTGCGTCTCCGCCTTTCAGCGGGTTTGCCAAATATCCACTTGTGTCCCCCGCCGGGCGGGGGCTTTATCCAGGAAGAATGATACCACAGTTTTCCCGGCGTTGTCAAGGCGGATTTGCGGGAAGGGCGGCGTTTTGGTTGCGCCGGGGAACGATCCGTGCTATAATGCGGAGATGGTTTAAAATGATAGAGAAAGAGGCGAAAGAAAATGAACCGAACCCGGATCGTGCATATGACGGAGGTGGCCATTCTGGCGGCCATCCTCCTTGTGATGGCCTTTACTCCCCTGGGCTACCTGCGCGTTGGCCCCCTGTCCCTGAGCCTGCTGATGCTCCCCGTCGCCATTGGGGCCGTGGCCGTAGGCCCGGCGGCCGGGACGGCCCTGGGGGCCCTTTTCGGCTTGACCAGCTTTGCCCAGTGTTTTATGGGCGATTTGCTGGGGGGCATCCTGGTGGCGCAAAACGTGTTTTTGGCCTTTGTGGTGTGTGTGGTCTCCCGGACCCTGGCGGGCCTGCTGTGCGGGCTTTTGTACCGGGGGCTTCAAAACAAGTGGAAAACCGGCGCCCTGCTGGCGGCCAACCTGGCGGCCCCTCTGCTGAACACCCTGCTCTTTTTAGGGCTGCTGGCGCTGTGCTTCTTCCACCTCGCCTTCACTCCCGAGCAGGCCCAGGCCCTGGGGAATGTGGACACCCTGCTGGGGGTGGTGATCGTCACCGCCACAGGGCTCAACGCCCCGGTGGAACTGCTCCTGTGCGGCGCGGCGGGGACGGCTATCTCCAAGGCGGTGCTGCTGGCCCACTCCCGGAAAGGGTAAAAAGGCCCGGCGCCGCAAACTCCCGCAAGACGAAACAGGCCTCCCTCTGGCAAACCAGAGGGGGGCCTGTTTTTCCAGGGGGCGAAAGCCCCAGCCCAGGGAGATTGCAAGGGGTTCCTCTCTGCAAACCTTATTCTTCCGTTTCCAGCAGAAGGATGTCCCCAATGGGCACCCTCTCCCCCGCTTCCAACAGCAGCACCCGCTCCACCGGATCCAGACGCTTCAGCCGGCCGGTGAGGGTGGCGTACTCTCCCCCTTCCTTCCGCTCATCGGGGAGAAAGTAGGTGACGGTGATTTTCGGGTGTTCCCCCTCGTGCTCTGCGAGCCAGGTGAGCTGCTCCTCCAGCCGGCGGATGTCGCTGTCCGTAAGGCCCCGCCGGTCGCCGGCAAGCCGTCCCGTCTCCTGGATGACCGCCCCAAATCCCGTCAGGGCGGCAAAGGGGGAAAACTGGGCCGCCCGCTCCTCCAGGGACATGCGGGGATGCTTTTTCGAGGTGGGATGGGGCAGGTTTACAATATCGTCGTAGGGGAAATTCTCTTCCATGGGGTCTCCTTCCGAGGCAAAATCTCGTAAAATCCGCAGGGAACCAGGCCTCCTATTCCAGGCGGCCCTGATAGTCCCTGCGCCCATAGGTGACATGGGCCAGGGTGATTTGCTTCTTTTCCTCGTCCACCCAGTAGAACATCAGGTAATTCTCCACCACGATTTTCCGGTATTCCCGCTTCAGGGGGCGGACCGGGAAATAGGCCGGGTTGGCATAGGGAAACTGGGCGGCCCGCTCCGCCGCCTCTACCAGCAGACCTGCCAAACGCTCTGCCGCAGCGGGGTTGTGCAGCTCCTTGCTGATATACCCCACGATCTCCACCATATCCTCCCGGGCGGAGGGAAGAAACTCCAGTTTATACAACCGGCTCCCCTCCTATGGCGTCTTTCATGGCCTTCAGTACCTCTTTGGAGGAATACCGGGTGTTGGTCAGCTCCGCCTCTTTTTCCGCCTCCCGGAGTTTGAAGTAGACCTCGCTCTCAAACTGGAGATTTTCGTAGGCCTCCATACTCAGCACCACCATATCCCCGTAGCCGTTTTTGGTGAGAAACACTGGCTGGGATGTTTCGTGCACCGTTTTCGAGATTTCTGCAAAGTTGTTTCGCAAATCAGACACAGGCCGGATCATCTTCATCAGGGCCACCTCCTTGGTTTATTTTAGCATAATTATGATAAGAATTCAAGATGCGGCTCCCTATTCCCCTAGGCCTTATGTCCTCCAATGGTCTCGTTGCGCTCCCGGCCGGTGGCGCCTTCGGTGAAGCTGATGCCCTCCAGGATGGCGTTCTTCCCGAACTTCTTCTTGATGGAAAGCATGGCCTCCTGGCGCTTGCGCTCCCGCTCCCGTTCCGCCTTGGCCGCCGCCTCCTGGCGCTTCACCTCCTCCGGGTCGCTGAACAAGTCCAGCTGCTGGAACTGGGCAGGGACGGTCCCCTCCTCCACCACGTGGGTGGCGGCCATGTAGAACCGGCGCACCAGCAGCTTGGGGTTGACAATCCGGTCGAACAGGGCGGTGGCCGCCTCCACCAGCTCCTTGGAGGAGGAGGTGTAGCTCTCCAGGTTCTCCGTGCCGTGGGCGTGTTTGGGGACTTTCCGGCCGTAGGCGTCGGTGGTGACCTCCCCCCGGTAGCCGATCTTGGGGTTCTCCAGGCTCTCCCGGTCGTAGCCCACGGTGAGCACCAGCTGGTTGGTAACCAGGCCCTTGTCCACCAAATCCAAAGCCAGCTGCCCCGTCATCTCCCGCAGGACAGTGCGGGCCTTCTGGAAGGGGTAGGGTTCCTGCAGCACCTGGCCGGAGCCCACGCTATTGGACTCCGGCTTATAGGCCTTGATGGCGGCGATGGTGCAGGGCTCCCACCCCCAGGCGTGGTCGATGAGCAGCTCCGCGTTGACCCCGAAGAGCTTGTAGAGCAATTCCTCATTCAGCAGCTGCCCTGGCTTTCCCACGGAGCACCGGGCCACGTCCCCCATGGTGACCA
>CALWIE010000125.1 GCA_944380625.1 uncultured Clostridia bacterium | reverse complement strand
CCCCGTATTCCGAGGAGCGGAAATAGGGGTTTACAATGTCCAGGTCCGCCACCGTGACCCTCTCCCCCGCCGCTGCGGCCTCCAGGGCCAGGTTCAGGGTGAGGTTGGTCTTTCCACAGCCGTAATGGCCGCAGATCACGGTGACGCGGGCTTGCTCGCTCATAGGCTACCTCCTGCGGCAAAAAAGCCGCTCCGTGCAGGGGAAAGGGCCGTTTCCTGCATTTTAAGCGGGCTCCCCTCACGTATGTCCTCTATCTTAGCATAAAAATGAAAGAGTTTCAACAAAAAATCCCGTTTTGCGCTGTCAATCCGTGGCAGCCTTCCCCTTTTTGGCACTATATACAATTTTCCGCGGAAAGACGTTCAAGCTCTGTTCATAAATTCCTTATGGAAACTTCAAAAAAACTAAAAGCCCTTTTCATATTTATCCAGTACACTGGTGACACTGAAAGAGAAAAGGCGGCGCCTCCCTTTCCCCCTTGCGGTGGCAAAGGGCCGCGCTCCCTGGAGGGGAAAAGTTCCAGTGATGTGAAAAACTCTCTTTCATGTTTATATACGATACTGTCCTTCGGTGGGGCAAGGGCTAGCAGCCGCCGGCCCGCCTCCAAAGCCCCATCGTCGCGGCAGACCAAAAATTCTCGCTCCTGGCTTCTTTGTGCAGGAGCGTTTTTATTTGTCAAAATAATTTCCCTCCCCGGTGACACAGTAAAAACGGGGCCGGGTGCTTTCTGCGCGCAGAAAAACCCAATCACGCCCCAAAAGGGATGAACATCCAAATGAAGCCATTTTGGAAACAATGGAACCGGCGCGCCCTGGCCCGGGGCCTGCGGATTTTCGCCGGGAGCGTGGGGGCCACCGCCCTGTGTATGCTGCTCTCCCTGGGGTTTTTGCACCTGGACGGGGAACCCGCCGCCCTGGAGGCCTCTGTCTTCAACGGGGGCAGGGAGTTCTCCTCTCAGGAGGAGGCCCCCGTCCAGGCCGCCGCCCAGGAGCCCGGGGAGGTGATCCCTCTGGGTACGGTCTTCGGCATCCGGCTCTTCACCGACGGGGTGATCGTGGCCTCCCTCTCGGACCTCTACACCGAACAGGGCGTGTGCTGCCCGGCGGCGGAGGCCGGCATCCAGCCTGGGGACTACCTGCTCCAGGCCGACGGGAAGGACATCCCCGACAACGGGGCCCTGGCCCGGTATATCGGCCAGAGCGGCGGGAAGGCCATCACCTTCCAGGTCCGCCGGGGGCAGGAGGTGTTCGAGGCCCAGGTGGTCCCGGTGTACGGGGAGGGATCCTTTAAGACGGGCATGTGGGTGCGGGACAGCGCCGCCGGCATCGGCACCCTGACATTTTACGACCCCCAGTCCGGGGTCTTTGGGGGACTGGGCCACGGCATTTGTGACATGGACACCAGCGGGGTCATGGCCCTCAAGTCCGGGGAGCCGGCCCCCATCACCCTCAGCGGCATCCAAAAGGGGGAGCGGGACAGCCCCGGCCAGCTGCGGGGGTACTTCTCCTCGGACCAGGCCCTGGGCGCCCTGCTGCAAAACAAGGAGACCGGCGTCTACGGCACCCTGGACACCCCGCCCCAGGGGGAGGCGGTGGAGATCCTCCCCAGGGAGGAGGTGCGATGCGGGCCCGTGAAGCTGCTGGCCACCCTGGACGAGTCCGGCCCCCAGGCCTTCGACGCCCAGATCACCCAGGTCTTGGACCGGGAACAAAAAACAAAAAACCTGGTGGTCCAGGTTACGGCCCCCAGGCTTTTGCAGGCCACAGGCGGCATTGTGCAGGGTATGAGCGGCTGCCCCCTCCTACAGGACGGGAAGCTGGCCGGAGCCGTCACCCACGTGTTTACAGAGGACCCCACAACTGGATATGGTATCTTCGCCCAAACCATGTGGGAGGAGAGCCAAACATGTGGTGTGTCGAACTGAGACGAAGGGTGTAAAACCCCGGTTTTAAGCCATTTTTCGCCGTTTTTCGGCAAGATAATTTTCTTGTTTTTTCCAGCAAACCACTTGCCATGGGTACGATCTTATGGTAAAATCTTTTCACAATAACCCTTTACCAGGAGGTTCGTCATGGAAAAAGAAAGTAAGATAATTATTAGTTCGGAAGACGGCGAATGGGACCGGGAACCGATCCAGAAATTATCCCAAAGGGGCGTAAAGGTCCTCTTTCTCAAGCGGGACAGCAGCCTGCTTTTGGAGAAGATCCGGGAAGAGCGCCCCCAACTGGTCATGATGGAATTCCTTATGCCCGGCCTCGACGCCGTGGGAGTGATCCACGCGGTGAACCAAGACCCCTCCGTGGATAATCCCCTTTACATAATTACCGCTTCTTACACCAACCCTGTCATCGAACGGGAGATCTCCGCTGCCGGCGCGGCCTATTTCGCCCTGACCCCTTACGATCAAAGCGAAATGGCAGACCGGATGCTTTCCCTGCTCTCCATGCGGGGGAAGCATTTTGATTCGGAACCTATGAGCGCCAGCCTGCGCATGCAGGTTACCGAAATACTCCATCAGATCGGCGTGCCGGCCCACATCAAGGGTTACCACTACCTGAGGGACTCCATCCTCATGGCAGTGGAGGACCCCGAGCTCATCAACGCGGTGACAAAACAACTCTACCCCAGCGTGGCAAAGCGCTACAACACCACCAGTTCCCGGGTGGAGCGGGCGATTCGCCACGCCATTGAGGTGGCCTGGGACCGGGGGGACGTGGATGTGCTGAACTCCTACTTCGGCTACACCATTCACAACACCCGGGGCAAGCCCACCAACAGCGAATTTATCGCCATGATCTCCGACAAGCTCTGCTTGCAGATGGCCAGCGCCTCCTGACAGTCTTAGGATACTATAAAACCCTTCCGATTTTTGTCGAAATATGGGGGATAGACCCATTTTCTTGTAAAAAAGTTGTGAACGGACGCAATATATTGTAGAACTCCGGCGGATAGGATGATCCGCCGGAGTTTAGTCTTATGGATAAAATCAGTAAAAACAGGTCATTTGCACCCGGCGGCCGGAGCCTTTTCCCCCTGGGCCTTCCCCCGGCGCCTCACCCTTTCGGTGCCCAAGAACATCAGCCCTAAAAACACCAGCAGGCAAACCGGGAACAGCCGCACGTCCACAGCTCCCGCCAGGGCCCCAAACAGAGGGGGCACCAGGGTGGTGCCCACATAGGCGCAGGCCATCTGCACGCCCATCATGGCCTGGGACAGCCCTTTGCCAAACACCTGGGGGGTCTGGTGGAGCATGGCCGGATAGATGGGGGCGCACCCGCCGCCCAGCAGGCACAGGGCCACGGGGATCCGCCACAGGGGCAGGGGGGCCGCCAGCAGCAGGATGCCCAAAAGGGCCAGGGCCTGGCCCACCCGGATCAGGGCGGGACTGGAGAGCTTTATGGACACAAACCCGGAGAGCAGCCTCCCCAGGGTGATGCCCAAAAAGAAGAGGGAGCTCCAGCTGGCGGCGGTGTGCTCGTCCACCCCATAGCCTGCCGCCGCGTAGCTGCTGGCCCACAGGTTGGCGGTGGACTCGGTGGCGCAGTAGCAGAAAAAGCCCAAAAGGGCCATTTTCGCCTGGGGGATCCGGAACACCTTGCTCAGGGGAAGGACCACCACGGGCTCCTCCTCTTCCCCCTCTCCCGAAGCCGGGGCCTCCGCCCGCTTCCACAGGGGAAGGCTGAACAGCAGCACCGCCACCAGGGCCGCCTGGAGCAGGCCGATGGTCAAATAGCCCCCGTGCCAGTTGTTGTCCCAGTTGATCCAAAAGGCCATGACCATGGGCCCCACCGTGGCGCCCACCCCCCAAAAGCAGTGGAGCCAGCTCATGTGCCGGGCCTCATAGTGCAGGGCCACAAAGTTGTTCAGGCCCGCGTCCACCGAGCCGGCCCCCAGCCCCAGGGGCACGGCGCACAGGCACAACCACCACACCAACGGGGACAGGGCAAACCCCAAAAGGGCCCCCGCGGTCATGGCCACGCTGACCAGCGTGACCCGCCCGGTGCCGAAGCGGGCCAGCAGCCGGGCGCTCAACAGGCTGGAAACCACCGTGCCGCAGGAAACGATCATGGAGATCACCCCCGCAAAGGAGAGCGGGGCCCCCAGGCTCTTCTGCATGGCGGGCCAGGCGGACCCCAGCAGGGAATCCGGCAGGCCCAGGCTGATAAAGGCGACGTAGATCAACACAAGCAGCGCGGTCATCATAGTTTACAAATCCTCCCCTTCTTTTCCGAACAGCGTCTCCTTGAGCTGGTCCAGGGCCAAGGCCTGCATCCCCACCTCATAGTCGGGGCCCAGGTCCCGGCGGATCTCCAGCTCCAAACCGTAGAGGCCGTGGAAGCACTCCTCCACCAGGGCCTGTATCCGGCCTGCGGCCCCATAGCGGAAAAAGTCCCCGTAGAGCACCACCCGGTCAGGGGCCACATACACGCAGGCCCCGCTCACCACCTGGGCCACCACCTGCTCCATGGCGGCGTGGTCCCGGTAGTCCAGGTTCTCCCAGCCAAACCGGGGGGGCAAAAAGTGGAACTCTCCCACAAACCCCCGGTGGCCGGGCCAGGGCCGCCCTTCCAAGACCAGGCCCATCCCCGGCAAGACCCCCTGGGGGAAGTAGAACCCCGCCGTCAATCCCAGGGATTTTCCAGGGGCCAGGCTTTGGACATAGCCCAGCATGGCGGCGTCAATATCGTTAGCCGGCCGCACGGGGACTCCGTAAAAATTCTCCCACCGGCGGGGAATGGCCTCTTTTACCAGGACCGGGTGATCGCAGTATACCAGTTCTCCGTGGTCCACTTGGCCCGGCAACCCCAGGGCGATTCCCCGGATGCCCGGCACCCGCTCGAAGGTCCTGGCCAAAAGCCTGTCCAACACCTCGGGCCGGAACTCCTCCATGGACTCCCCGTCCCGGTACACTGCGTCCCCAAACAGGTCGTAGACCGCCAGGCGGGCCTGGTCGCGGCCCTCCAGGTGGTACAGGTGCATGGCGGCCACCTTGTGCTCCTCCCCCCGGTAACGGTAACGGGCGGAGGGGCGCCCCCCCTCCGAGGGGACGCTGCCCTGGACCTGTACCTCCCCCTTCTCCTGCATGACAGAGAGAAGCTTTCCCACGGTCATAAGGCTCAGGCCTGTTTCCCGGGCCAGCTGCTGGCGGGTAGCCTCCCGGCGCTCCAGCAGGACCTGGCGCACCAGGGCCTCGTTGTGCCGCCTCACCTGCGCATTGCTGGCTGTCTTCACATACACCACTTCCAAAACCACTTTTTAAAACACATTTATTAAGATCGCAGCTGTACTATAGCACAGCCCCTTCCCCTTTGTCAAGGGCTTTTTTCGAAAGGAAAGGAAAGGGGAGAGATCGGGTGCGCAGGGGCTTTCAAGGCTTTCTTGCTCCTAAGGGCGGCAAAAAAGCGCCGGGGAACTTCCCCGGCGCTTTCCCTCTGGACGCAGGCACTCAGGGGGAGGGGGTCTCCCCCTCTCCCAGGCGGCGCCAGACGCCGTCCACCATGCCGTAGCGGCGGTCGCGGTTGATCTCCATCTTCCGCTCCACCTGGGCGCCCAGGTCCAGGCCCAAGATCTCCGCCAGCCCCAGCAGGTAGATGGCCACGTCGGCCAGTTCCTCCCCCAGGTCCGGCTTTTTCTTCTTCCAGGCCTCAAAGGCCTCTCCCACTTCCCCGTACAGCAGGCAGAACTCCAGCTCTACGTTCTCCACATTGAAGTGGTGGTCCAGCTTGTTTTGATAGACCTTGCGCTGCAAATCCTTCCAGTCCATCGTCTCACAGGACCTTGACGGTGAAGGCGTAGGACCGGCAGGCCCCGGCGGGCAGGAGCTCCATGCCCTTTTTCTCCTGGAACTCGTCCCCCTCGGTGGTGAGGGTGGCGCAGCCGGTCCAGGGCTCCAGGCAGGCGTAGGGGCCGTCGTTTTTGGCGGACCAGATGCCCAGCAGGGGGAGCTGGGAGAACTCCATCTCCACGCCCTTGCCGGTGGCGGGGTTTACCACCTG
>CALWIE010000124.1 GCA_944380625.1 uncultured Clostridia bacterium | reverse complement strand
GGACAGGTCGGGCTTTAAAAAGTCGCACAGGTCCACCAGCATCTGGGAGAAGGGCCCCTTCTCCGGGAAGCGGCAGTGGAGCTCCGGCTTTTGCAGCCCGGGCACCGCCCCAAACAAGTTTTTCACCGCCCCGGAAAAACCCACCATAGAGTGGGTCTTCAGTTTACATAAATCGATCAAGTAGTCCCGGTCCAGAAAGGGCTCCACCACCGAGAGCTGCCGGCAGCGCTTGGCCCCGGGGAGGCTTACCTCCCGGCTTTTGCACTGGGTGTACAGGGCAAAGCCCCACTCCTTGGCCATCTCCGTGTAGCCGCAGCCCCGGAAGACGGCCTTCATGGCCGCGGGGGTGTAGGGGCCTCCGGGGCTCTCGGCGATGAGGACCTCTCCCCCCGCCTTCTGCACACACCGGCCCACCGCCGCCACCAGGGCGGGATGGGTGGCGATGGCGGCCTCGGGCTTGGAGCTGATCACCAGGTTGGGCTTGAGCACCACCTTCATGCCGGGCTTTATCTCCTCCCACACGGAAAGGGCGGTAAAGGCCTCCTCCACCTGGCGGAGGAGCTCCCCCGGCTCGTAGCCCCCGCACCGGGAGAGCCACACTTTCTCCCCGGCCATTTACAGCTCCTTCAGGAACGCTTCCATGCGCTCCAGGGCCTCGATGATGTGCTTGGTAGAGTAGCAGTAGGAAATGCGCACAAAGCCCTCGCCGCAGGCGCCGAAGGCGTCCCCGGGCACCACCGCCACCCGGTGGGCGCGGATCAGCCGCTCGCAGAACTCCATGGACGTCAAGCCCGTGCTCTTCACCGAGGGGAATACGTAGAAGGCCCCCTCGGGCTCAAAGCAGTGCAGGCCCATCTTGTTCAGGCCGTCCACAATCAGCCGCCGGCGCATGTCGTACTGGGAGCGCATGTACTCGATGTCGTCGTCCCCGTTTTTCATGGCCTCAATGGCGGCGTACTGGCTCATGGTGGGGGCGCTCATAATGGCGAACTGGTGGAGCTTTGTCATAAGCCCCACAATCTCCTTGGGGCCGCAGGCATAGCCCATGCGCCAGCCCGTCATGGAGTGGGACTTGGAAAAACCGTTGACCAGCACCGTCCGCCCCTTCATGCCGGGAATGGCGGAAAAGGCCGTGTGCTTCTCCTCCCCGTAGGTGAGGGAGGCGTAGATCTCGTCGGAGAGCACCAGCAAATTGTGGCGCTCCACCACCCGGGCCACCGCCTCCAAATCCGCCCGGCGCATCACGGCCCCGGTGGGGTTGTTGGGATAGGGCAGAATCAGCAGCTTTGTCTTTTCGGTAATCTTCTCCTCCAGCTCCGCCTCGGTCAGGCGGAACTTGTCCTCGGCCTTGGTCTCGATGGTCACCGGCACGCCCCCGGCCATCTCCGTAATGGGCACATAGCCCACAAAGCTGGGCTCGGGGATGAGCACCTCGTCCCCGGGGTTTATAAGGCTGCGCACACACAGGTCGATGGCCTCGCTCCCCCCCACGGTGACCAGCACCTCGGTCTCGGGGTCGTATTTCACATTGTAATGGCGCTCCACAAAGTTGGAGACCTCCGCCCGCAGCTTCAAAAAGCCCCGGTTGGGGGTGTAGCTGGTGCGGCCCTTCTCCAGGCTCTCGATGCCCGCCTCCCGGATGTGCCAGGGGGTGTGGAAGTCCGGCTCGCCCACGGAAAGAGAGATCACGTCGTCCATCTCGTTGGCGATGTCGAAGAACTTGCGGATGCCCGAGGGCTTGATTTCCTTCGCGATGCGGTTTACCAAATTCTCGTAATCAATCACACAGATTGCTCCCTCTCTCGTCAATTTCTTCGTAATCGTCGGCGAAGATCACCCCGCCGTCCTTATACTTGGTCAGCACAAAGTGGGTGGCCGTGGAGAGCACCCCGTCGATGGTGGCCAGGCGCTTGGAGACAAACATGGCGATGTCCGACATGGTCTTGCCGGTGACGTTCACCGCCAGGTCGTAACCGCCGCTCATCAGGTAGACGCTCTCCACCTCGGGAAAGTTCATCACCCGGCCGGCGATCTCGTCAAAGCCCGTGTCCTTCTGGGGGGAGACCCGCAGCTCGATCAGCGCGGCGGCCCGGGGCACCTCGGTGCGCTCCCAGTTGATGAGGGCGTGGTACCCCTTGATGATGCCCTCTTTCTCGTACTTCTTTACGGCCTTCACCACGTCTTCCTCCCGCTCCCCCAGCATAGCCGCCAGCTGGGCGGGGGTCAGGTTGGCCTGCTCCTGCAAAAGCTCCAAAAGCTGTTCCATTGCCATGGCACGTTCCTCCTTTGTTATCTCTTTTGTCTGTCTATCGAAAAAGCCGGCCGGCGCCCCTTCAGTCCAGGGGCAGCAGGATGGGGCGGCGCCCCTCGTACACGGCGAAATAGCGGAACCCCGCCTCCCGCAGCATTTCCATCCCCTCTTCGATGCCCCGGCCCAAATCGGCGGCGCTGTGGGCGTCCGAGCCCAGGGTGACAAGCTCGCCCCCCAGCTCACGATAGCGGCGCACAAGGGGCAGGTCGGGCAGGGGGCGGCCGATCTTCTGCCGGTAGCCGGAGGTGTTCACCTCCAGGGCCTTCCCGCTGTGGATCAGCGCCCGGAAGATTTCGTCGATCTGCTCCCTGTGCCGGGAGAGGTCCACGGGGATGCCGTGGTCCCCCTGGATGTAGCGCAGGGGGTAGGTCAAATGCCCCAGGGCGTCGAAATTCCCCCAGGCGATCACCTCCCGCTCCTCCTCCCAATAGGTGGCGAGGAGCTGGTCGATAAACCCGGGCTCCACCTGGGAGTAGTCCAGGAAAAAGAAGTCCTCATACCCCCGGATGTTGTGGATGGACCCGATGACAAAATCGTAGTCCCGGCCGGAGAGGGCGGCCTCCGCCGCGGCGGTGTCCTGGTTGGGCTGCCCCAGCTCGATGCCCCGGTAAAACCGGGTGCTCCCCCCCTGGGGGATCTCCCGGGCCATCTCCTCCCAGGCCCGCTCCACCCGGGGCCGGTAGCGGGTGGAAAAGTTCTGGCACTCGCAGTGGTCGGTCAGGGTGTGGGCCCACAGGCCCAGCTCCTGGGCCCGGCGGCGCAGCTGTAGGACGGGGTCCTTCCCATCGGGGGAACAGGCCGAGTGGTTGTGGCAGTCGCTTGCGAATCTATACCTCAAAGGGCAACACATCCTTTCCGGCGCGGCAGGGCGCCTGGGGGCAATCCATTCTTTTTCGGTATTCTACCACACATCGGCGCAAAAGGAAAGCTAATAAACGGGAATTTTCCCTGAAACACCGGGCCTCCCTTGACAGGAGGGGCCCCTTACGGCATAATGAAGCCAGAAAAACGGAGAGAAAGGAAGGGTACAACCCTATGGAAAAAACAGAAAAGGCCGTCATCACGGTGATCGGCAAGGACATGGTGGGCATCCTGGCGAAGGTCTCCCAAATCTGCGCCGACAAGGACGTCAACGTCCTGGAGGTGACCCAGTCCATTTTGCAGGATATGTTCGTCATGGTCATGCTGGTGGACATCACCCGCGCCACCGCGGAGGTGGCCGGCCTGGCCGATGAGTTCGACCGCCTGGGCCGGGAGAACAACCTGAAAATCCACGTGATGCACGAGGACATTTTCAACTCCATGCACAAGATTTAAGGAGGACGGCTTCTTGAACACCAACGAAATCCTAGAGACCATAAACATGATCGACAACGAGGACCTGGACGTGCGCACCATCACCATGGGCATCTCCCTTTTGGACTGCATCGGCCCCGACGTGGACAAGGCGGCCGGCAAGGTCTACGACAAGATCTGCCGCTACGCCCAAAACCTGGTGAAAACCGGTGAGGACATCTCCCGGCAGTACGGCATCCCCATCATCAACAAGCGCATTTCCGTCACCCCCATCGCCATGGTGGCCGGGGCCTGCCCCACAGCCTCCCCCATCCGCTTCGCCAAGGCCCTGGACCGGGCCGCCCGCACTGTGGGGGTAAACTTCATCGGGGGGTATTCCGCCCTGGTCCACAAGGGCTTCGGCCCCGGGGATTACGCCCTGATTGAAAGCATCCCCCAGGCCTTGGACGAGACAGAGCTTGTGTGCTCCTCCGTCAACGTGGGCACCACCAAGGCCGGCATCAACATGGACGCGGTGGAGAAGATGGGCCGGGTCATCAAGGAGACGGCGGAGCGCACCGCCGACCGGGAGTGCATCGGCGCGGCAAAGCTGGTGGTGTTCTGCAACGCCCCCGAGGACAACCCCTTCATGGCCGGGGCCTTCCACGGCCCTGGGGAGCCGGACTGCGTCATCAACGTGGGGGTTTCCGGCCCCGGGGTGGTGCGGGCCGCCATCCAGAAGCACGGGGAGGGCAAAACCCTCACCGAGCTCGCTGCGCTCATCAAGCGCACGGCCTTTAAGATCACCCGCATGGGCCAGCTGCTGGCCCAAGAGGCCTCCCGCCGGCTGTGCGTGCCCTTCGGCATTGTGGATTTGTCCCTGGCCCCCACCCCGGCCATCGGGGACTCTGTGGCCTACATCCTGGAGGGCATGGGCCTGGAGCAGTGCGGCACCCACGGCACCACCGCCGCCCTGGCCCTTTTAAACGACGCGGTGAAAAAAGGCGGCGTCATGGCCAGCTCCAGCGTAGGCGGGCTCTCCGGCGCTTTCATCCCCGTCACCGAGGACGCCGGGATGATCGAGGCCGCCCGCTCCGGCTGCCTGACCCTGACAAAACTGGAGGCCATGACCGCCGTGTGCAGCGTGGGCCTGGATATGATCAACATCCCCGGGGACACAAGCCCCGAGATCATCTCCGGCATCATCGCCGACGAAATGGCCATTGGCATGGTCAACTCCAAGACCACCGCCGTCCGGGTGATCCCCGCCGTGGGCAAAAAGGCCGGGGAAGAGCTGGACTTCGGCGGCCTGCTGGGCAAGGGCCCCATCATGGCGGTGAACACCGCCTCCCCCAGCGTGTTCATCCACCGGGGCGGGAAGATCCCCGCCCCCCTGCAGAGCCTGAAAAACTGACCGCTCGCAAAAAAACCTCCCAGGGTCTCCCCCGGGAGGTTTTTTCAGCCTTTCATCCCCACAATCTCCCCCAGTTCCATGGGGGCGTGGCAGCTGTCGGTATAGGGTTCCCAGGGGGGAAGGCCTTCCCCGTTGGGGTCCCCGGTTTTCACAAAGTTCGCCCAGTAGCCGGAGAGGCACCGGCACAGCTCCCGGTCGCAGGGCTCCCAGGGGCGCCAGCAGCGGTCCATGGTCTCAAACTCGTACCACAATTCGCAGGAGTGGAAGGCCCCTGCGCCGTCCCCGGGCAGGCTGCGGGTGAAGTAGTAAAAATACCCCGGCTTCCGGCCCAGGTCCAGCAGGTTCTGGCACCAGCGGGCCCCGGCCTCCTGGAGGAGCTTCCCCCCGCCGATGTCCTTGGAGGTGGAGCCGATCAGGTAGGCGATGTCGTGGATAGCCCCGGCCTCCGCCTGGGCGTCCACATGGGCGGGAAGCAGCCAGCCGTCCACGTGGGGCCGCCAGTCCAGGTTGGTGCCCTGGACCTTGTAGGCGGCGTCCCGCAGCTGTGCCGCAGGAACCCTGCGCAGCTCCGCTATGGTGGAGACCCCCAGCTGTTCCATGAGCTTTTGGGAGGTGGCGTGGACCTCCTCCCTCTTGGGGGTGCGCTTCATGGCGTGCAGCCCGCCGCCGCTCTGGAGGATGGCCCCCCGCATCAGGCCCTGGCTCAGAGGGGAGGAGACAAGGGTCTGTACGCTCATGCACCCGGCGGACTGGCCGGCGGTGGTGACCTTCTCCGGGTCGCCTCCAAAGGCCTGGATGTTCTCCCCCACCCACTTTAAGGCAAAAAGCTGGTCCAAAATTCCATAGTTGCCGGAGACCCCCTCCTGGGTTTCCGCCTCCAAATCTGGGTGGGCGAAGAACCCGAAGGCGTTTACCCGGTAGTTGACGGTCACCAGGATGACGCCCTTGCGGGCCATGCCCTCCCCGTCAAACTCCTTTTCGCTGCCGCAGCCGTGCATGAAGGCCCCGCCGTGGATCCAAAAGAGCACCGGCAGCTTGTCCCCGGGCTGGGCGCCGGCCGGGGTCCAGACGTTCAAGTACAGGCAGTCCTCGTCCTCCGGAGGGACCATGTCGTCGTAAAATTCCCTGCCGTAAAAGTCCATCGAGGCCAGGTCCGCCTGGGGGCACCGGGGGGCAAACCGGGTGCAGTCCAGCACTCCCTCCCAGGGCTCATGCTCCTGAGGGCGGCAAAACCGCAGGTCCCCCACCGGGGGCTGGGCAAAGGGCACCCCCCGGAAGACGGCGGTCTTCCCGTCCTGGCTGAGAAGGCCCCGCACCGCCCCCTGCTTGGTGTTGACAGTGGTGTTCATGGCAAAATCCTCCTTTAATTGCGTTTATTTTCTCAAAGCAGCAAAGTGCTTATTCCTTCTCCGGGACCGGCAGGCGCAGCCGCTGGGCCACCTCCTCCAGGTCGTGGGGATCCCTCCCCAGGGCGGGCCAGGCGTTCAGGCCGTCCCCCTCCCTCCGGGGGATGATGTGGAAGTGCAGGTGGGGCACCGACTGCTGGGCGCTCTTGCCGCTGGCGCACAGGATGTTCACCCCGTCGAAGCCGCAGCGCTCCACATAGTGCTCGGAGACAAGCCGCACCGTGCCCGCCAGCTGCAGGGCGGTCTCCTCCCCGCAGCCCTCCATGGAGCCCACATGCCGCTTGGGGATGACCAGGGTGTGGCCCTCCACGTCCCTGGCGGTGTCCAAAAAGGCCAGGGTGTAGTCGTCCTCGTAGATCTTGTAGCAGGGGGCCTCCCCCTGGGCGATGGCACAGAAGACGCAGCCCTCTTTGGCCCCCGCCTCCCCCGGGGGATCCCCCTCCAGGGGGATGGGCTCCAAAAGCCCCGGCTCCTCCGGCGGGGGCGGCAGCTCCCCGGTCTTCAGCCGGGGGATGAACCGGGGGGCGAACCACCCCTTGCCCCGGCCCATGATATACAGCGCCCCGATCACCGAGAAGATCACCGCCCCCACAAAGTTCACCAGCAGGTCCTTCATGGTGTCGTGCAGGCCGATGTCCAAATAGGCGGGCCAACTCTCCCCGTTTACCAAAACGCTCTCCACCGCCACCTGCTGGGGTACGTTGCGCCCCTCGGGGTTTAGGCTGACCGAGGAGACGGCGGTGACCCAGGTGTCCTTTTGCATGTCCGTGTGGAAGAAGCAGTCCATGCCGTACTCGAAAAACTCCCACACCACCCCTACGGTCATGGAGAAGCAGAAGGCCACCAGGGCCACAAAGGCCGGGGACAGCCGCACCTTGAATTTCCGGCTGCGGTTTAGGATGTCCACCATGGCGATGCCGATGGCCGCCATCAAAAAGCCGTTTAAGGTGTGGAGCATGGTGTCCCAGAAGGGGAGCCGCAGATAGTACTCCTGGATCTCCCCCAAAATCTCCGCCGAGAAGATGAACAGCAGGATGATGATCTCCAGGGTGTTTGGCACGTTGATGTGCAGCCGCCTCTCCACAAAGGTGGGGATCATGAACAGCACCAGGGTCAGCCCGCAGAGGAACACGTTGTAATAGTCCCCCTTAAAGGCCTCCCGGATGAGCACCAGCAGCGCCAAAAACCGCAGCACAACATAGGTGGCAAACAGCGCCGGGTGCTGGCGCACGTCCTGGCGCATCTGGCCCCGCGCCTGGGCCCGGCGCTGCCGGCGCTCTTCCTTTGCGGGCCTTTTGGAACGTCTTTCTCCCATCTTCTCTTCCTCCTTCCGGAAAGCCTGCCCTCTGTAAACGCCGCCCCCACGGGCGAGGCCCCAAACAAAGGGCGCCCGTGGGGCAGGCTTTACTCCTGGTTGTCCTCCTGCTGCCGGTTCGCCTGGGCCGCGGCAGTGGTGCCGGCGGCGATAGCGCCGCTCTCCCGGACGTTGCGCCGGTCGGCCATGATCCGCTCCAGAGCCACGACAATGGCCAGCACCAGCACCACGTCCTCGTCAGAGGTGATGGTGATCTGGTAGCCCTCCCCCAGGGAGATGTACTTCCTGTGGACCACCGCCCGCAGGTTGTCCTCCTTGTCGTAGATGGAGAAGTCGTGCTCGAGGAAGTTGCCCCGGATCTCCCAGCCGATCTCCGGCATGTCGATCTCCTGCTTGAAGGGGTGGAACAGCTTGGTGCGCACCTCCGTCACCTCTTGGCCGTCCATCTCGATGAAATGGGTCTCGTGAAGGGAGATGATCTTCTTGTGGATTTTGGCAAGCTCCTTGCCCTCCATGTCGTACAGGCTCATGTAGTCGTGGATGGAGAAGAATTTCCCCTTCACCTCAAAGACCTCGTTGCCCTCCATGTCGTGGATGCGCATCACCCCGTGAAGGCTCAACAGCTTTTCCTTCATAAATAATTCCATGTTCTTCCCTCTTTCC
>CALWIE010000123.1 GCA_944380625.1 uncultured Clostridia bacterium | reverse complement strand
CCTGCCGGATGACCCTCTCCCAGCTGGCCCGGTGGGTACAGGGTGTGCCCGCCTCCCTGCCGGAGGAGCTGCGCCCCATGGCGGAGAGCATCTGCCAATCCTTCCAGAGGGCGGCCCGGCGGCTGCTGGAACTGGGGCTCTCCTACCTCTCCTTGGACCGGGCGGCCTCCACCCTTTCCACCGGGGAGCGCCAGCGGATGCAGCTGGCCCGGGCGGTGCGCAACCGGACCACCGGCGTCCTCTATGTGCTGGACGAGCCCTCCATCGGCCTGCACCCCCAGAACATCGACGGCCTTGCCCGGGTGCTGGACGACCTGGTGGCCGACGGGAACTCGGTGGTGCTGGTGGACCACGACACCCGCCTTTTAGCCCACGGGGACTGGGTGATCGAGATGGGCCCCGAGGCCGGGGCCGGCGGAGGCCGGGTGATCGCCCAGGGCACGGTGGCCGAGATCGAGGCGGACCCCCTCTCCCAGATCGGCCCCTTCCTGGCGGGGCGGGCCAAGGTGCAGGTGCGCCCGCCTGTCCCCCGGGAGGAGCTTTTCCGGCTGGGGCGCATCCACCTGTCCACCGGGCCCATCCACACGGTAAAACCCTTGGAGGTGGACATCCCCCGGGGAAGGCTTACGGCGGTCACAGGGGTGTCCGGGTCGGGGAAGACCACCCTGGTCCTGGAGAGCCTGCTCCCCGCCCTGGAGGCCTCTATCCGGGGGACAAAGCCCCCCGCCCACATCCGTGGGATCCAGGCGCCGGGGATCGCCCGGGCAAAGCTCATCGACGCCACCCCCATCGGCGTCAACGTCCGCTCCACGGTGGCCACCTACACAAACGTCCACGACGAGCTGCGGAAGGTCTTCGCCCGCAGCCGGGAGCGGGGCTACAGGGCCGGGGACTTTTCCTACAACACCGGGAAGCTGCGGTGCCCGGTGTGCGACGGCACGGGGTCCATCAGCCTGGACGTGCAGTTTTTGCCCGACGTGGAGATCCCCTGCCCCCAGTGCCGGGGCTCCCGTTACGGGAAGGAGGCCCAAAAGGTAAGGTACACCCCCAAGAAAGGCGGGAGCTACACCCTGCCGGAACTCATGGCCCTGGACGTGAACCGGGCCCTTGAGGCCTGCGGGGAGTTAAAGCTGGTACGCCAGCGCCTGGAAGTGCTCCAGAGCCTGGGGCTGGGGTATCTCACCCTGGGGGAGGCCACCCCCAGCCTCTCCGGCGGGGAGGCCCAGCGGCTGAAGCTGGCCAGCGAGATGGGCCGCAGCCAGGGGGACGCGGTGTTTATTTTCGATGAGCCCACCATCGGCCTGCACCCCTTGGACGTGCGGACCCTGCTGGAGGTGTTCCAGGGGCTTATCTCCCAGGGGGCCACCGTGGTGGTCATCGAACACGACCTGGACGTGATCCGCAACGCCGACTACGTCATCGACACGGGGCCCGGGGGCGGCGCGGCCGGCGGGCAGGTGGTGGCGGCGGGCACACCCGGGGAGCTCTC
The DNA here is from genome assembly GCA_944380625.1 of uncultured Clostridia bacterium. The sequence continues at coordinate 1,759 of CALWIE010000123.1, read as the reverse complement.
CGCCTGCCCGGAGAGCGTCACGGGCCGCTTTCTCCGCTGAGGCCGCCCCTTGACGAAACCCGGGCGGGCTGGTATAATACTGTCAAAACAGGGGAGCTTGTAACGGCAGGCTGAGAGGAAGTCACCCAACTTCGACCCTTTAACCTGATACGGATAATGCCGTCGTAGGAAGTGACATCTGCTTTTTTCGGGGATACCGTAACAGGTATCCCCGTTTTTTATTCCTAGAAAGGTGGAGTGCCCTGTGAAACGTGTCAATCTGCAAAAGCTGGCCCTGGCCAGCGTGTTCTGCGCCCTTGCCATTGTGGGGAGCCTGTTCTCCTTCCCCATGTTCGGCAGCAAGTGCGCCCCGGTCCAGCACATGGTCAACATCCTGTGCGCCGTGGTGCTGGGCCCCTGGTACGGAGTGGGGGTGGCCTTTGCCGCCAGCCTGTTCCGGAACCTGCTGGGCCTGGGCACCCTGATGGCCTTCCCCGGCAGCATGGTGGGGGCCCTGCTTTGCGGCGTGGCCTACTGGCTGACCAAAAACCTGCCCCTCACCCTGGCCGCGGAGATCTTCGGCACCGGGGTGCTGGGAGGGCTGTGCGCCTACCCGGTGTCCCTGTTCCTGCTGGGGAACCCGGTGGCCGTCACCGCCTATATCGTCCCATTCTTGATCTCCACCGGGGTGGGCGCCCTGGCCGCCGGGGTGCTGGTGGCCGCCCTCCAGGGGACGGGGGCCCTCAGCTGGGTCCGCCGCCAGCTGGGGCACGCCCGATGAGCCCCGCCCTCGCCGCCTCCCTGGAGGCGCTGCGCCGGGCCCGGCCCCTGGTACACTGCCTGACAAACCCTGTCACCATCAACGACTGCGCCAACATTTTGCTGGCCTTTGGGGCCTCCCCCATCATGGCCGACGCCCCGGAGGAGTCCGCCCAGGTCACCGCCCGCTGCCAAGCCCTGGTGCTGAACCTGGGCATGCTCAACCCCGCCCGGCTGGAGGCCATGCTGGCCAGCGGAAGGCAGGCCCGGGCCATGGGCATCCCCGTGGTGCTGGACCCGGTGGGGGTGGGCGTTTCGGACTTCAGGGCCCAGGCGGCCCAGCGGCTTTTGGAGGAGGCCCGCCCCGCCGGGATCCGCTGCAACCAATCTGAGGCCCAGGCGCTCCTGGACGGGGCAGCCCCCTCCCGGGGGGTGGACGCAGCCCCCGCCGCCCGGGACGCCGAGGCCCTGGCCCGGGCCTTGGCCCAGGCCACCGGGGCCGTGGCCGCTGTCACCGGGCGGGAGGACGTGGTCTCCGACGGGACCCGGGCCTGGGTGCTCTACAACGGCCACCCCATGATGGCCGCCGTCTCCGGCAGCGGGTGCATGCTCTCCTGCCTGACGGCCGCCTTCTTGGCTGCCTCCCCCCAGGCTCCACTGGAGGCGGCCGCCGCGGCGGTGTGCGCCATGGGCCGCTGCGGGGAGACAGCCCACGCCCGCCTGAACCCGGGAGAGGGCAGCGGCTCCTTTCGGGCGCGGCTGCTGGACGCCGGGTCTCTACTCACCCCGGAATCCTTAGAGGAGGGAGCGCGCTATGAAATTCACTGAAAAGAACCTGCTGCTGTACGCCGTGACCGACCGGGCCTGGACGGGGCGCACCACCCTTCTAGAGCAGATTGAGGAGGCACTGAAGGGGGGCGTCACCCTGGTGCAGCTCCGGGAGAAGGTCCTGGGGCCGGGAGAATTCCTTAAGGAGGCCAAAGAGGCCGCCGCCCTGTGCCACCGGTACGGGGTGCCGCTG
>CALWIE010000122.1 GCA_944380625.1 uncultured Clostridia bacterium | reverse complement strand
ATCATCCTGGTGCCGGGCATCGGCTGTGAGGACCGCTGCCCGGTGGGGAACTTCTGCGGCACGGCGATGCACGGGGGGAAGATCTTCCTGCGCACCGCCCACCTGCCTCCGGACCTGCCCGCCCAGGTGGCCGCCCGCCCCGCCGCAGAGGAGGACAGGGAAACCATCCGCCCCCTGGTGGAGGAGTACTGCGCCCACTTCGGCGGGAAGGCGGAGGCCCTGCTCCAAAGCGGGTACTTCCTGCTGACGCCCAACTCCCAAAACCCCTACAAGCAGCTGTACGTCCACAACTAGGACGGCTTTTCAAATGGGCGAAATCGTAGTATACTGACGGAAAAGACAGCGAGAAAGGCGGCGTTTTCCCATGGCCATTTCCGAAGCGGAACTCAACGAGTACATCCAGGACCACGACGTGAAATTCATCAAATTCTCCTTCTGCGACGTGTTCGGCCGGCAGAAGATTATCTCGGTGCTGCCCTCGGTGCTGTCCCGGGCGCTGGCCCAGGGCATCGCCGTGGACGCCTCCCGCGTTGACGGCTTTTACCGGCCCGGGGACAGCGAGCTGTTCCTCTTCCCGGACACGGACACCATCTCCCTGCTGCCCTGGCGGCCCAGCCACGGCCGGGTGGCCCGGTTCTACTGCCACCTGAAGACAGAGGACGGAACCCCCTTCGCCCAGGACGGGAGAAGGATTTTGCGGGATGCGGTGAGCTTCGTCCGCCGGCAGGGGCTGCGGGTGAACTTCGGGGCGGAAAACGATTTCTACCTGTTCCGCACCGGGGAGGAGGGGGAGCCCACCGACGTGCCCTTTGACTGCGCCGGCTTCCTGGACGAGGCCCCCGAGGACCGGGGAGAGGACGTGCGCCGGGACATCTGCCTGACCCTGGAGGAGATGGGCATTGAGCCCCAATACTCCCAGCACATCAGCGGGCCGGGGCAGAACCGCATCGACTTCGCCCCGGGCCCCGCCCTACCCTGCGCCGACAACGTGATCACCTTCCGCTCGGTGGTGAAGATGATGGCGGCGCGAAACGGCCTGTGGGCCACCTTCTCCCCCAAGCCCCTCCCCAGCGAGGCGGGCAACGGGTTCCGCATCGCCCTGCGGCCCACCAAGGACGGAGAGCCCTGCGCCGACGCCTTTCTGGCGGGCATTTTAGAACGCTTTTCGGAGATACAGGTGTTCTTCAACCCCCGGGAGGAATCCTACGAGCGGCTGGGCACCTTTGGGGCGCCGGACTGCCTCTCCTGGGCGGACACAGGGCGGGGAAGCCTTTTGCGCCGCAAGGCCGACGGACGCATCGAGCTGTCCGCCGGGGACGGGGCCGCCAACCCCTACCTGTGCTTTGCCCTGCTGCTCTACGCCGGGGCCCATGGGGTGGAGCGGGGCCTGACCCTGGCCCCCGCCTCGGGGGAGCCCTTGGCCCGCTCCCTGGGAGAGGCCCAGGCCCGGTGCCGGGAAAGCCAGTTCCTGCGGGAGCTGCTGCCCCAGGAGATCCTCCGTGCGTACGCCGGCGCCTGAGGGCGGCCGGGCCCTGCTGGCCCTGGCCGGGGAAAAGCAGCTTCCCCAGTGGGTGCGGCTGCTGGAGGAGAGCGGCTTTCCCCAGGTGGAGACTGCCTCCAACGGAGGCGAGGCCCGGCGGCTGCTCCTCTCCGGGGACTGGGACCTGCTCTTGATCGCCGCGCCCCTGCCTGACGAGTTCGGCAGCGACCTGGCCCTGGATGGGGCGGGCCAGGGCCTGCCCGTGCTCCTCTCCGTCAGGGCCGAGCTGTGGGAGGAGACCAGCGCCCGGGTGTCCGGGGCCGGGGTCTTCACCCTGGGAAGGCCCTTCTCCAAGGGGACGTTCGCCCAAGGGGTGGGGATGCTCCGGGCCTCCCAGGCGCGGGTGGAGAAACTCCGGGAGGAAAACGGGAAGCTCCGGCAAAAGCTGGAGGAGCTGCGCCTGATCTCCCGGGCCAAGTGCCTGTTGGTGGAGTACCTCCACCTAAACGAGGAGGAGGCCCACCAGTACCTCCAGCGGGCCGCCATGGAAGAGCGCAAGACCCGCCGGGCCGTGGCGGAGGAGATCATCGCGGAATACGAATAGACACGGGAGAGCCCCCGCCGGGGGCTCTTTTGCCGGGAAAAGGAGGGAACCATGGAAGCGATCCACGAAGAGTGCGCCGTGTTCGGCGTCAGCTTGCGAGAGGGAGAGGAAGCCGCCGGGCTGTGCTACAACGGCCTGCTGGCCTTGCAGCACCGGGGCCAGGAGGGGGCGGGCATCGCTGCGGCCAAAGACAACGCCCTCCCCTGCAAAAAGGGGCTGGGGCTTGTGAGCGAGGCCTTCCCGCCGGAAGCCTTGGGGGAGCTGCCCGGTGCCCGGCAGGCCATCGGCCACACACGCTATTCCACCACCGGGTCCAACACCCTGGAGAACGTCCAGCCCTTTGTGACGGAGTACCTGACGGGCCGCATCGCCACCGCCCACAACGGCAACGTGACCAACGCCCGCTCCCTGCGGGAGAAGCTGCGGCCCTTCGGCCTGGAGTTCCCCGCCACCAGCGACAGCCAGGTGGTCTCTTCCCTCATCGCCTACATGGTCCTGCGCAAGGGGGATTTCTTCGCCGGGGTGGAGGAGGCCTGCAAGCTCTTGCAGGGGGCCTTTTCCCTGGTGGTGCTCTCCGGGGACGGCCGCCTGGCCGCCGTCCGGGACCCCAACGGCTACCGCCCCCTGTGCCTGGGGGAGAGCGAAGAGGGCGTGGCTGTGGCCTCGGAGTCCTGCGCCCTGGACAGCTGCGGCTTCTCCTTCCTCCGGGACGTGGCCCCCGGGGAGATCGTCCTCATCGAGAGGGGGAAGATCACCCGCAGCCAGCGGCGCCTCACCGCCCCCAGGCAGAGCCTGTGCGTCTTCGAGTACGTCTACTTCGCCCGGCCCGACTCCGTCATCGACGGCCTCGGGGTCTACACCGCCCGGCTGAACATGGGCCGGGCCCTGGCCCGGGAGCACCCGGTGGAAGCCGATTTGGTCTGCGGCGTGCCGGACAGCGGCTTGGAGGCCGCCATGGGCTACGCCCTGGAGAGCGGCATCCCCTACGCCAGCGGCTTTGTGAAGAACCGCTACATGGGCCGCAGCTTCATCTTCCCCACCCAGGCCCAGCGGGAGCACGCCGTGGATCTCAAACTCAACCCCTTAAAGGCGGCAGTGGAGGGCAGGCGGGTGGTGCTGGTGGACGACTCCATCGTCCGGGGAACCACCTGCGCCCGGATTGTAGCGGCTATGCGCCGGGCCGGGGCAAGGGAGGTCCACCTGCGGATCTCCTCTCCCCCTTTCACCCACACCTGCTACTTCGGCACGGACATCGGCGGCGAGGAAAACCTCATCGCCAACCGGATGAGCCTTTCGGAGATCGAAGCCCAGACCGGGGCGGACACCCTGGGCTACATCAGCCTGGAGGGCTTGCGGCAGGCCTGCCGGGGCAGCCGCCTGCCCCTGTGCGACGGCTGCTTTACCGGAAATTACGCCACGGCGGTGGAAAGGGCCCGCAAAGACATTTTAGAGCGGTGAAGACAGCTTGCCGCCGGAAACAGGGGCGGCGCCCCCAGCAAGGCACAAAGGGTCCCGCATGGAAAAAATCCAGCCCAGCCCCAAGGGGTCAGGCTGGATTTTTGGCTGCGCAGGACAAAAAGGAACCCACACCGGAAACGCGGGCAAAAAGAAAACGCACTCCACAAAGGTGAAGTGCGCGTCTTGGGGGCGGCAGCTTGCCGCTGTGTTTTCTTTCCAAAAATGATGCGCTCGGCCAAAAGGAAGGCGAAAAGCCCAGGTTTTATGCGGCTTTTCCTTGATTTCAGTTTTTGAATCATGCGACTTTCCAAAAAAGATGTAAAAAATGCTGGCGATTTAAGCATCGGGCAGCTACTCGGATTCAAGTGGATCGTCTATTCCGTATTCCGAGTGAACCAG
>CALWIE010000121.1 GCA_944380625.1 uncultured Clostridia bacterium | reverse complement strand
GGGTGGCGATGACAAATTTCACAGCTCATTCCTCCTCGTCCCGCCTGCGGCCAAAGGGCCAGAAGCGGCGATTTTTCTTCTCGGGCTGGGATCCTTCCTGGGGCTCCTCCTGCTGGGCGTCTTCCAGCATGGCGTCGATGTCCGAGAGCAAGTCCTCCTCCGTGAGGGGCTGGTCTTCCAGCTCCTCCAGAAGCTCTTCCCCAGAGACAGCCTGCTCCCCCAGCTCTTCCAGCTCCTCCAGGGCCTCGGCCTCCTCCTGGCGCTGCTCCTCCCAGGCGTCCCGGTCCTCCTTCAGGACGGGGGCCTCGTCCCTCTGGGACTGGTTGTCGAACAGGGCGTCGGCAAAGGCGCTGGGGTCAAAGGGCTGCAAATCGTCCACCTGCTCCCCCACGCCGATGAATTTCACCGGCAGCCCCAGGTCCTGCATGATGGGCAGCACCACGCCCCCCTTGGGGGTGCCGTCCAGCTTGGTGAGCACAATGCCTGTAATGCCCGCGGCGCTTTGGAACTCCCTGGCCTGGTTCACGGCGTTCTGGCCTGTGGCGGCGTCTAAAACCAGCAGGGTCTCCCGGTCGCAGCCGGGCAGCTCCCGGTCGATGACCCGGGAGATCTTCCCCAGCTCGTCCATGAGGTTTTTCTTGTTGTGCAGCCGCCCGGCGGTGTCACAGATGACCACGTCGCAGCCCCGGGCTTTGGCCGCGGCGATGGTGTCGAACACCACGGCGGCGGGGTCGGCCCCCTCTTTGTGCTTGACAAGGGGCGTCCCGGCCCGCTGGGCCCAAACCTCCAGCTGCTCGATGGCCGCGGCCCGGAAGGTGTCCGCCGCCCCCAAAATTACCGACTTGCCCTCTCCCTTCAGACGGGAGGCCAGCTTGCCGATGGTGGTGGTCTTGCCCACGCCGTTTACCCCGATGACCAAAATGACCGAGGGCTTGGTGCCGATGTGCAGCTCGTTGTCCCCTTGGAGCATGTCCGAGACAATGGACTTGAGCTCTCCCAGGATGAGGGAGGGGTCGGTGATGCCCTTTTCCTTGATCCGCTCTCGCAGCTTTTCGCAGATAAAGCCGGCGGTGTTCACCCCCACGTCCCCCATGACCAGCAGCTCCTCCAGCTCCTCGAACAGCTCCTCGTCGATCTTTGTAAAGGAGTTGACCATCTGGGTGATCTGGCCGCTGATGTTTTCCCGGGTCTTTTTCAGGCCTTCCCGGATCTTGTCAAAGATGCCCATTTTCCTCTTCCTCTCTGTGTTTGGGATCGGCCGCTTCAGGCGCCGTACTCCGCCGCTTCCTCTGTGCGCAGGGCCAAAAGCTTGGAGATGCCCTGGTCCTGCATGGTCACGCCGTAGAGCATGTCAGAGCCTTCCATGGTGCCCCGGCGGTGTGTGATGGTAATAAACTGGGAGTGGCCGCTCATCCGCCGCAGGTACTGGGCAAAGCGGGCCACGTTCACGTCGTCTAAGGCGGCCTCGATCTCGTCCAGCACGCAGAAGGGCGGGGGGTTGACCCGCATGATGGCAAAGTAGATGGAGATGGCCACCAGGGCCTTTTCCCCGCCGGACAAGGACTCGATGTGGGTGACGATCTTCCCTGGGGGATGGACCTTGATCTCAATCCCCGAGGAGAGCACGTCGCTCTCGTCGGTAAAGGAGAGCTGGGCGGCCCCGCCCCCGAACAGCTCCCGGAAGATCCTGCCGAAGTTCTCGTTGATCTGCTGAAAGCGCTCCGTAAACTGCCGGCGCATATGTTTTGTCAGGTCCTGGATCAGTCCCAAAAGCTCCGCCTTGGACTTTTCCACGTCCCCCACCTGGGCTTTCAGGAACCGGTACCGCTCCGACACTTCCTTGTACTCCACCACGGCCCCCACGTTCACGGCGCCCAGGGCCTTGATCTTGTTCTTCAATTCCGAAAGGCGGCGCTGGGCGGCGGGCAGGTCCTCCACAGGCTGGGCCGCCTCCTCCGCCTCCCGGCGGGTGAGCTCGTACTCCTCCCACAGCTTCGCGATGATGGAGTCGTACTCCTTTTGCAGGTTCTCGGAGCGCTCTTGCAGCCGGGAGAGCTCCCGGGCGGCGTTCTCCCGCCGGGAGACGGCCTCCCGCTCCTCTCCCCGAAGCCCGGCGGCAGCCTGTTCCAGCTGGGCCCGCCGGGCGGCCACGGCCTCCAGCTCCCGGCGCTGGGCGGCGGCGCTGGCCCGGAACCCATCCGCCTGGCCCTGGCAGGTCTGGGCCTCCTCTTCCAGCTGGCGGCTCTTTTCCTCCAGGCTCTCCCGCTCTTCCCGCAGCCGGTCCCGGGCGCCCTGGGCGTCCCGGCGGCGCTCCTCCAGGCTCTCCAGGGAGGCGGCAAGGGCGTCCCGGTCCTTCTGGGCGGCGATCTCCCCCATGCGGATCTCCTGGATGGTCTGGGAGATGTCCTCGCACCGGGCCAGCTGCTCTTCCCGGGCCCCGGAAAGCTTGCCGCTCTCCTCCTGGGCCCTTCTCTCCTGTTCTTCCAGCTGGGCGATGGCGGACCGGGCCGCCTGCTCCCGCTCCCCCAGCTCCCCCAGGCGGCCGGCGGCGGAATCCCTCTCCCGCTCCAGCCCCGACAGGGCCTCCTGCTGCTGCTCCAGCTCTCGGGCGGCCCGGGCGCACTCCGACTGGATGCGGATGCGCTCCTCCTGGGCGGCGGAGAGCTCTCCCCGGGCGGCAGAGAGCTCTGCCTCGCAGGCGGAGAGCTCGGCCTGACGCTGGCGGTACTCCCCCTCGGCGGCCTTGGCCTTCTCCTGGAGGGCCGCCGCCTTTTCCCGGATCCGCCGAATCTCCGAGGCCCGGCTCAAAAGCCCGGAACCCCTCCCCTGGGAGCCCCCGGTCAGGGAACCCCCGGCGTTTACCACCTGGCCGTCCAGGCTCACCACCCGCAGGCGGTAGCCTGTCTTTTTGGCGATGGCAGCGGCGCTGTCCAGGTCCTCCGAGACGGCCACCCGTCCCAGGAGGTTATCGCGGATGTCCCTGTACTTTTCCTCGCACTGGCACAGGGTGTTGGCCATGCCTACGAAGCCGGGCATGGCCTCGATCTCCCGGGGGTTGTAGCCGTTCCCCCTTATGGTGGACAGGGGCAAGAATGTGGCCCGTCCCCAGTCCCGCTGCTTTAAAAGGCGGATGGCGCTTTTGGCGTCCTGCTCCGTCTCCACCACCACGTGCTGCATGGAGGCCCCCAGGGCGGTCTCCAGGGCCACGGCGTACTCCCGGGGGGTTTTGAGAAGCTGGCTCACCGGCCCGCACACCCCGGAGAGCATCCCCCGGCCCGCCTCCCGCATCACGGCCTTGACGCTTTGGGAAAAGCCCTCCAGGTTCCGCTCCAGGTCCTCCAGGACCTTGGCCCGGCGCAGCTGCTCGCCCACGTCCAGGGTGAGCTTGTTCCACTCCTCCCGGGCGGCCTGGGCCCGCTTGCGGCGGCCCTCCAGGCGCAGCTCGTACCCCTTGGCGGCGTTTTCCCGGCCGGCGGCCGCCGTCTGGGCCGCCGCCAGCATGTCCTCCAGCTGGGACTTCTCCTCCCGGGCGGCCTCCAGCCGCTCTTGGGCCCGCTGGATGCCCTCTTCCACGGCACCTGCCCGGTGACGGATCTCCACCGTGGAGGACTGGGTGGAGGAGAGCCGGATGCGCTCCTCCGCCAGGGAGGAGCGGACCTCAGCCAGCTCCACCGCAGCTTGCTCCATCCGCTGGGTGGCCTCGTCCGCGCCCCGTCGCAGCTCCTCCAGCCGCTGGGTAAAGGACAAAAGCCTCTCCCGGCTCTCCTGGATCTGCCCCTCCTTGGCGGCGATCTCCCGGCGCTTTTCCTCCATCTCCCGGTCCGTCTCCTCCCCGGAGCGGCCCGCCTCCGCCAGCTGCTCCTCCAGCCGACGGAGGTTCTCCCGGTTGTGGGCCAGGTCGTTTTCCAAAAGGCTCTTGCGGCCCTCGGCGCGCACCGCCTGCTCGTCCAGGGCGGCCGCCTGTTCCCGGGCCTGCTCCAGCTGGGCGGTGCACTGGTTCACCGCCTGGAGGTTTTCCTCCCCCTGGCGGGCCAGGCGCTCCAGCTCCTCTTCCAGCTGGCTGTGCTGGGCCTGGGCCAGGGCGATCTTCTCCCCGTGCTCCCGCAGCACCCGGCTGGAGCGGTCCAGGGTGCTCAGCCAAATGCCGATCTCCAGGCCCCGCTTTTCCCCGTCGTAGGCGATGAACTGCTCCGCCTTTTCCGCCTGGACGCGCAGGGGCTCCACCCGGCCCTCCAGCTCCGAGAGGATGTCCCGCAGGCGCACCAGGTTCTCCTCGGCCTTTTTCAGCCGGCGCTCGGACTCCTCCTTCCGGTAGCGGTAGCGGGAGATGCCCGCAGCCTCCTCAAAGATCTCCCGGCGGTCCTCGGAACGGGCGGCCACAATGCTGTCGATCTTCCCCTGGCCGATGATGGAATAGCCGTCCCTTCCCAAGCCCGTATCCATAAAGAGCGGGTTGATGTCTTTCAGGCGCACGGTGTTCTTGTTGATGAGATATTCGCTCTCCCCCGAGCGGTAGTACCGACGGGTGACCGCCACAGTGTCCCCCGCGAAGGGGAGCTTCCGGTCGGAGTTGTCGATGGTCAGGGTGACCTCGGCAAAGCCCAGGGCCTTGCGCTGGGGGGTGCCGCCGAAGATCACGTCCTCCATTTTGGAGCAGCGCAGGGTGCGCACGCTCTGCTCCCCCAGCACCCAGCGCATGGCGTCGCTGATGTTGCTCTTCCCGCTGCCGTTGGGGCCCACCACCGAGGTGATGCCCCGCTCGAAGCGCAGGGTGGTCTTGTCGGGAAAGGTCTTGAAGCCCTGCAGCTCCAACGATTTCAATAACATGGCGTCCCTTCTCTCACTGGTTTTCTTCCCCGCAAAGGGCAAAAGCCCCCGCGGCGCCCTCAGTAGCCCAGCAGGGCCAGGGCCTCCCGGGCGGCCTGCTGCTCCGCCTCTTTTTTCGAGCGCCCGCCCCCCTTGCCGATCACGTTGGAGTTCAGGTGCACCTCCACGGTAAAGTGCTTGTCGTGGTCGGGGCCGCTCTCCCCGGTGACCACATACTCCAAGCGCTCCTCCGGGTTCTGCTGGATGACCTCCTGCAGGGTGGTCTTGTAGTCCTTAAAGGGCTTTACGGTCTGGTTTTTCGCCGCCGGGGCAATAAAGCGGAGAATGAACTTTTTGGCCTCCTCCAGGCTGCCGCTGTCCAGGTAGATGGCGGCGGTGGTGGACTCGAACACATCCGCCAGGATGCTGGGCCGCTCCCGGCCGCCGG
>CALWIE010000120.1 GCA_944380625.1 uncultured Clostridia bacterium | reverse complement strand
GTGGAGGATGCTGCGCCGGGGGGCGTCCCCCGGGTCGCTGGGCCTCCCCCATAGAATCGATTCCCGTCCGCGCATAGGTCGGTACCTCCTTCTTTCCGTAGGTCCGCCAAGGCGGCTTTTAAAGCTTTTCCAGCTCCCCTTTCCACAGGGCCCAGCTGGCGTCCGAGGGCATGCGCCAATCCCCTCGGGGGGACAGGGTGACAGACCCCACCTTGGGGCCGTCGGGCAGGCAGGAGCGCTTGAACTGCTGGGTGAAAAACCGCCGGTAAAAGGCCGAAAGCCACTTCTTCACCACCGGGGGGGCGTACTCCCCGGAAAAGGCCCGGCAGGCCATGCGGTAGATCTTCCCCGGTCCAAAGCCGAAGCGCAGCATGTAATAGAGGAAAAAGTCGTGGAGCTCATAGGGACCCACCAGCTCCTCGGTCTTCTGGGCGATCTCCCCGTCCTTAGGGGGCAGAAGCTCCGGGGAGACAGGGGTGTCCAGCACGTCCAGAAGGGCCTCCCGCAGCCGGGGCTCGCTCTGGCCGGCAGCGTAGGCCACCAGGTGGCGCACCAGGGTCTTGGGGACGGAGGCGTTGACGCCGTACATGGACATGTGGTCCCCGTTGTAGGTGGCCCAGCCCAGGGCCAGCTCCGAAAGGTCCCCTGTGCCCATAACGATGCCCCCCAGCCGGTTCGCCACATCCATAAGCACCTGGGTGCGCTCCCGGGCCTGGGAGTTCTCAAAGGTCACGTCCAGGGAGGTCTCCTCCTGACCGATGTCCCAAAAGTGCTGGCGCACCGCCTTCTCGATGGAGACCTCCCGGAAGGCCACCCCCAGCTCCTCGGCGATCTTCTGGGCGTTAGATTTGGTGCGGCTGGTGGTGCCAAAGCAGGGCATGGACAGGGCGTGGATACCCCTGCGGTCCAAGCCCAGCCGGTCAAAGGCCCGGGCCGTAACCAGCAGGGCCAGGGTGGAATCCAACCCCCCCGAAAGGCCCACCACCGCCCTCTCGCACCCGATGGCGGCCAGGCGGGAAGAAAGCCCCACGCTCTGCATGGTGAGGATCAGCTGGCACCGGCCGGAGAGGCCGGCGGCGTCCCCCGGGACAAAGGGCGTGCGGGAAAACTCCCGCCGGGGGCAAAAGGCCTCCAGGGTGGCCGTCTCAAAGGAGAAGGGGATGGGGGCGCGGCCCGCCGCCGGCTGCCAGGTGTTCATCCGGCGGCGCTCCTGGGCAAGGCGCTCCAGGTCCACGTCAGCGGTGATGAGCCCCGTGGAGAACAGCTGGCTCTCCGCGAGAAGGGCCCCGTTTTCGGCAATCATGTCGTGGCCGGCGAAGACCATGTCCGTGGTGGACTCCCCCAGGCCGCTGTCCACATAGGCATAGGCGCACAAAAGCCGCCCGGAGTGCTGGCGCACCAGCTCCCGGCGGTACTCCGCCTTGCCGATGGTCTCGTCCGAGCAGGAGGGGTTCAATATCACCGTGGCCCCGGAAAGGGCCAGCTGGGCGCTGGGGGGCTGGGGGCTCCACAGGTCCTCGAAGATCTCCACCCCCAGGCTCAGGTCCGGGACGTTCTCACAGGAGAACACCAGCCCCCGGCCCAAAGGGGCCCGCTGCCCGGCGAAGGACACCTCCGCCGGATCCTCCGGGGCGGGGGTGAAGTGCCTCGCCTCGTAAAACTCCGAATAGTTGGGGATGTGCGCCTTGGCGGGCAGGCCCAAAAGCCGCCCCCGGTGAAAGACGGCGGCGCAGTTGTAAAGGCCTCCCCCCCAGGGGACAGGCACCCCCACCACGCAGAGGACGTCCAGCCCGGCGGTATCCGCCAGGAGCTGGGCCAGGGCCTGCTCCGCCCCGGCGAGAAGGGCCTTGTCCCGGAACAAATCCCCGCAGGTGTAACCGGTCAGGGAGAGCTCCGGGAAGCACACCGCCCCGCAGCCCTCCTCTGCCCCCTGGCGGATCAGCTCCAGGATACGGCGGCGGTTTTCCTCCACGTCCGCCACTGCAACCTGGGGCGTGGCGGCCCCTATCCGAAAAAATCCGTCCTTCACGATTGCACATCCTTTCTGGGCCCGCCCGGTTTTTAGGCGGGGCTTTGGCTTCTTACAGGGTCCCGGCGGCGCTCTCCGGAGGGAGCTCCGGCTCGGGGGCCTGGGTGGGCGCCTGGGTGGGATCCGGCTCCGGCACAGGGGTGGCAGGTTCCGGGGTGGCAGGCACGGGGGTGGGCGTGGCAGGCACAGGGGTGGCGGGCACAGGGGTAGCCGGTACAGGCGTCGCGGGCACAGGGGTGGCCGGGGCGGCTGTGGCGGGCGCCGGGGTGGCCGTGGCCTGGGGCGCCGTGTCCTCGGTGTTCCCGGACTCCCTGGTGGTGTCCACCTTGTCCGTATCCGTGCCGGGGCCCACCGCGTAGACCTTTCCGGTGGCCGGGTAGTCGGAGGAGGAGAGCTCCTCGCTCTTTACCAGGGTGTCCCCCTTATAAAAGGCCCGATAGGCCCGGGCCGAGTAGCCTGTGTTCCCCGAAGAGCGCCGCACATACTGGCCGGGGGCCAGGCTGGAGTCCTCCCGGAAGGACACGGAGCCCAAGGGGGCCTCAGAGCCGGTCTGCTCCGAGGAGACGGACACGCTGTCCCACTCCTGGGGGTAGCAGCCGTAAAAACTCACATACAGGGTGGTGCCCTCCATCCAGGCGCTGATGTACACCGGGGTCTCCAAGCTGTTGCGGAACCGGAAGTCCAGGTTCCCGTAGTCCACAGTGGCGTCCAGGCCGATGGGGCAGTAAGAGGAGGGCATGGCGTGGCACCAGCGCTCCACAATCTCCATCCCGGCGTAGAGGGAGGCGATATACAAGGTGGAAGACCCCTGGCAGATACCGCCGCCGTACATCTGCACAATCACGCCGCCGGAGA
>CALWIE010000119.1 GCA_944380625.1 uncultured Clostridia bacterium | reverse complement strand
CCCCGGAGGACGTGCTGCCCGGGGCCCTTTTGTACCTGCGGATTGTGTATGGGGGCATCCCGGCCATTATGGCCTACAACTTCCTGGCCTCCATCCTGCGGGCTTTGGGGGACGCCAAGACCCCCTTATACGCCATTGTGGTGGCGGCGCTGAGGAACGTGGTCTTGGATTTGCTGTTCGTGGTGGGGTTCCACTGGGACATCGCGGGGGCGGCCGTCGCCACGGTGATCTCCCAGGTGGCCTCCGCGGTGTACTGCTTCTTAAACGTGCGGAAGATCGCCATCCTGGAGATGCGCCGGGAGGATTTGAAGCTGCGGCGGGGCCTCTCCCTGACCCTTTTGAAGCTGGGCTTCCCCATGGCCCTGCAAAACGCCATCATCGCCGTGGGCAGCATGGTGGTGCAGTTTGTCATCAACGGTTACGGGATGCTGTTTTTGGCGGGCTTTACCGCCACCAACAAGCTCTACGGCCTCTTGGAGATCGCCGCCACCAGCTACGGCTTCGCGGTGACCTCCTACGTGGGGCAGAACCTGGGGGCCCGGCTTGTGCGGCGGATTAAAAAGGGCCAGCGCTCCGCCACGGTGATCGCCCTGATCACCTCGGTGGTCATCGCCGGGGCCATGCTGCTGTTCGGCCGGCTGGTGCTGGGGCTGTTCATCTCCGGGGAGCCCGGGGAGGTGGAGGCCTCCATGGACATCGCCTACCACTACCTGTCCATCATGAGCCTGTGCCTGCCCATCCTCTACATTCTGCACATCTACCGCTCCGCCCTGATGGGGCTGGGGGACACGGTGGTGCCCATGCTCTCCGGCTTCGCGGAGATGGTGGTGCGCATCGGCGTGGCCCTGGTGCTGCCCCTCTGGATGGGCCAGGAGGGCATTTACTACGCGGAGGTGGGGGCCTGGACGGCGGCGGCCGTCATCCTGGTCATCGCCTATTACGCCCACATGGGCTCCCTTTCCCGGCGGAAAGGCTTTGCCCTGGACGAGTAACCGGAAGAGGAGGTCCTTTTTGTGGAGCAAACCCAAAAGATTCAGGAGAACAGCATCACCGACGGCGTCATCTGGAAGCAGCTGCTGATTTTCTTTTTCCCCATTTTGATCGGCACCTTTTTCCAGCAGCTCTACAACACCGTTGACACCATTGTGGTGGGCCAGTATGTGGGCACCAACGCCCTGGCCGCCGTGGGCACCACCGGCACCCTCATCAACCTTTTGGTGGGCTTTTTTGTGGGGGTGTCCTCCGGCGCCACGGTGATCATCTCCCAGTTCTTCGGGGCGGGGGACCGGGAGAACGTCTCCAAGGCGGTGCACACCTCCATGGCCCTGGCCCTTGTGGGCGGGCTTATTATCATGGTGTTCGGCCTGCTGACCGGGCGGCCCTCCCTGGCGATGCTGGGGGTGCCGGAGGAGATCATGGACGACGCCCTGACCTATTTGAACGTCTACTACTGCGGCATCATCGCCTGCATGATCTACAACGTGGGCACCGGCGTGCTGCGGGCCATTGGGGACAGCCGCATGCCCCTGTATGTGCTCATCGTCTGCTGCCTGGTGAACATTGTGCTGGACCTGTTGTTTGTGCTGGCCTTCCACTGGGATGTGTTCGGGGTGGCCTTTGCCACGGTGCTGTCCCAGGTGGTCAGCGCCGCCCTGATCCTCCTGCGGCTGATGCTCACCCGGGAGTCCTACCGGGTGGAGCTGAAAAAGATCCGCTTTGACAGGAGCATTTTGCGCAACGTGATCCGCATCGGCCTGCCGGCGGGCCTCCAGTCGGTGCTGTACTCCGTGTCCAACCTGGTGGTGCAGGCCTCCATCAACTCCTTTGGCACCGACGCCATCGCCTCCTGGGCGGCCATCGGCAAGATCGACGGCTTTATCTGGATGGTGATGAGCGCCTTCGGCATTTCGGTCACCACCTTTGTGGGGCAGAACTTCGGCGCCCGCAGGTACGACCGGGTGAAGCGGAGCATCAAGGTCTGCCTGGGCATGGCCCTGGGCACCACCATCGCCCTGAGCGTCCTGCTGCTGCTGTTCATGGAGCCTTTGCTCCGGTTTTTCACCGGGGACGAGGCGGTGATCGAGATCGGCCAGAACTTCTTTCTGGTGCTGGCTCCCAGCTATTTTACCTATGTGTTTATCGAGATCCTCTCCGGCGCTATCCGGGGGGCGGGGGAGTCCTTCCAGCCCATGCTCATCACCTGCTTTGGGGTGTGCGGCCTGCGGATTATCTGGCTGGCGCTGGTGGGGTTTATCCCCGTTCTGCACACCATGCAGATGGTGGCTATGAACTACCCCATCACCTGGGTGATCGCCGCGGTGGTGTTCATCATCTACTACCTGCGGATGAACTGGCTGCGCCGGTGCATCAAGCGCAGCGGCCAGCCCATGCCCGAGGGGCTGTGAGGGGGCCTGGGGAAAAAGGCAGTTGCTTTTTCCCCGGCTCTGAGCTATGATGGAACTGTAAAAGCGCCTGTGGTTTCGCGCAGCGGGCCGCGAACAGAAAAAAGCATAGGGAGGAATGTGTTTATGACCAATATCCCCGAGGTAAAGCTGGGGCTTGTGGCGGTCTCCCGGGACTGCTTCCCCATCGGCCTTTCCCAGAGCCGCCGGGCCGCCGTGGCGGCGGAGTGCGCCAAGCTGGGGCTGCTTCTTTACGAGGCTCAGACCACTGTGGAAAATGAAAAGGACATGCTCAAGGCCGTGGAGGAAGTGACCCAGGCCGGTTGCAACGCCCTGACGGTGTTTTTGGGGAACTTCGGCCCCGAGACCCCCGAGACCCTCATCGCCCAGAAATTTGACGGCCCCTGCATGTTTGTGGCCGCCGCCGAGGGGGACGGGGATTTGATCAACGGCCGGGGCGACGCCTACTGCGGCATGCTCAACTGCTCCTACAACCTGGGGCTGCGGGGCATCCGGGGCTATATCCCCGAATATCCCGTGGGCACCGCCCGGGAGCTGGCCCAGAAGATGGTGGAGTTTGTGCCCATTGCCCGGACGGTCATTGGCCTGAAGGGCCTGAAGATCATTACCTTCGGCCCCCGGCCCCAGGACTTCTTCGCCTGCAACGCCCCCATCCAGGGCCTGTATGACCTGGGGGTGGAAATTGAGGAGAACTCGGAGCTGGACCTTTTGGTCTCCTACAAGGAGCACGCCAAAGATCCCCGCATCCCCGAGGTGTGCGCCGACATGGCCCAGGAGATGGGGGAGGGCCGGTACTATCCCGACCTGCTCTCCCGCATGGCCCAGTTTGAGCTGACCCTGCTGGACTGGGCGGAAAACCACAAGGGCGCCCGGAAGTACGTGGCCTTCGCGGACAAGTGCTGGCCCGCCTTCCCCAGCCAGTTTGGCTTTGAGCCCTGCTTTGTAAACTCCCGCCTGGCCACCCGGGGCATCCCCGTCTCCTGCGAGGTGGACATCTACGGGGCCCTCTCGGAGTACATCGGCATGTGCGTCTCCGGGGACACCGTCACGCTGCTGGACATCAACAACTCCGTGCCCGCCTCCCTCTATGAGGAGAAAATCCAGGGCAAGTTCCCCTACGGCTACAAGCTCACCGACACCTTCATGGGCTTCCACTGCGGCAACACCCCTTCCTGCAAGCTGTGCGCCGACCGGGCCGTGAAGTACCAGCTCATCCAGCACCGGCTCCTAGAGCCCGCAGGCAGCGACCCCGATTTCACCCGGGGCACACTGGAAGGGGACATCGCCCCTGGAGACATCACCTTCTTCCGGCTGCAGAGCACCTCTGACGGCCAGCTGAAGGCCTACGTGGCCCAGGGCGAGGTGCTGCCTGTGCCCACTGGCTCCTTCGGGGGCATCGGCGTGTTCGCCATTCCCGAGATGGGCCGCTTCTACCGCCACGTGCTGGTGGAAAAGCGCTATCCCCACCACGGGGCCGTGGCCTTTGGCCATCACGGCAAGGCCCTCTTCGAGGTGTTCAAGCTCCTGGGCGTCGGGGACATCGGCTACAACCAGCCCGCCTCCATGCCCTACAGGACCGAGAACCCCTTTGCCTAAACGTCCCACTTGCAAAAAACGCCCCCGGCAAAAGCCGGGGGCGTTTTTCGTGGGGAATGCGCCCTTCGCGGAGGGAATATCACAGGGTGAACGCCACAGGGGAGAGCTCCTTGTTAACGGCCAGGCGCAGGCCCAGCTCCGTGTCCTGGGCCTGGGCGCCGGAGAGGCCCTGTACCTGGTGGACGTTGCGCAGCACCAAGGAGAGGCCCTCCGCCCGGCCCTGGAAAGCCACCGTGACTTTGCCGCCTTCGTTTTTGGCCCAGGCGGAGAGCATGTCGCGGCCGTACATGTCCTTTACCTCTGTCCGGGCCTCGCCTTTCAGGGCGAACAGGTGCAGCGTCAGGTCCTTGCCGTAGTCGTACTCCACCTGTTCCTGCTCGGCGCCCAGGGGGAGCAGGGTGTTTTCCCGGACCATAAGGGGCAGGCTCAGAAAGCCGTGGACCTGGTGGAACCAGCGGCCGCCCTCCAGGACAGAGTTGTCCAGAAGGCTGGTCCAGGTCCCCTCGGGCAGGTAGAAGTCCACGTCCCCCGCCTTGGTGAACACAGGGGCCACCAGCAGCCGGTCCCCCAGCATGTACTGCCGGTCCAGGGAGGCGCAGGGGATGTCCTGGGGGAACTCCAGCACCATGGCCCGCATGGAGGGCACCCCCGTGCGGTGGGTGTGCACCGCCTGGGAGTAGAGGTAGGGCATCAGGGCGCACTTGAGGCGGGTGAACTTCCGCAGCACCGCCACGGCCTCCTCCCCGAAGAGCCAGGGCACCCGGTAGGAGCTGGACCCGTGGAGCCGGCTGTGGGTGGAGAGCAGCCCAAAGGCCGCCCAGCGCTTGTACACGTCGTCGGGGGCGGTGCCCTCAAAGCCGGAGATGTCGTGGCTCCAAAAGCCGAAGCCGGACAGGCACAAAGACAGCCCGCCCCGGAGGGACTCCGCCATGGAGGGGTAGTTGGAGGTGCAGTCCCCGCCCCAGTGGACGGGGAACCTCTGGCCGCCCACGGTGGCGCTGCGGGCGAAGAGGCAGGCCTGGCCCTTTCCCTTGTACGCCTCCAAGAGCTCGAAGACGCACTGGTTGTAGAGGTAGGGGTAGTAGTTGTGCATCAGCTCCGGGTCGGAGCCGTCGAAGTAGCGCACGTCCGTGGGGATGCGCTCGCCGAAATCGGTCTTAAAGCAGTCCACCCCCTGGTCCAGCAGGGCCCGGAGCTTCTCCTGGTACCAGGCCCGGGCCCCGGGGTTTGTAAAGTCCACAATGCCCATGCCCGCCTGCCACAGGTCCCACTGCCACACGTCCCCGTTGGGGCGTTTGAGCAGATAGCCCAGGCCCATGGCCTCTTTAAACAGGGGGGATTTCTGGGCGATGTAGGGGTTGATCCACACGCAGATGCGCAGGCCGTACTCCCCCTTGAGCCGGGCCAGCAGGGCGGGGGCGTCGTCGAACATGGCCTTGTCCCAGGTGAAATTGCACCACTGGTTTTCCGCCATCCAGTAGCAGTCGAAGTGGAACACGTGCAGGGGCACGCCCCGGTCCCTCATGCCCTGGGCAAAGCCCAGCACGGTCTCGCTGTCGTAGCTGGTGGAGAAGCTGGTGGTCAGCCACAGGCCGACGCTCCAGGCGGGGGGCAGGGCGGGCCTGCCGGTGAGGGCGGTGGTATTTTGGAGGACAGCCTTCCCGTCCCCGCCGCCAATGACCATGAAGTCGATCTTCTCCCCGGGCAGGGAGAACTGGACCCGGGACACCGCCTCGGAGGCGATCTCAAAGGACACCCTGCCGCTGGAGTTGACCAGCACCCCGTAGCCCTTGCTGGACAGGTAGAAGGGGATGTTCTTGTAGGCGATCTCCGAGGAGGTGCCCCCGTCCTCGTTCCACATGTCCACCACCTGGCCGTTTTTCACAAAGGGGGTAAAGCGCTCCCCCAGGCCGTAGATGTTCTCCCCTACGTCCAGGTCCAGCTGGACCCGCATGAAGGGGCCCTCGGGGGTCTTCATGGCGCTGATCATGGCGTGGCCGAACCGGCCCCCCACCTGGGTGAGGGGCTTTCCGTCGTAATAGTAGGCGAAGGAGGCGGGGCTGCGGGTGATGCGCAGCTCGGTCTTCCCGCTCTGGATGGACAGCCCGCCCTCAAAGGGGGTGACGGCCAGGGGGCAGTTTTCCATGTCCATGGCGAACTGGGGCTCCTTTTTGGCGCTGCCCATAAAGTGGAAGGCCTCCAGCCGGAGGATGTCCCGCCGGGGGGAGGAGACGTACATCTCCAGCACGGGGCCGCCCATGGCCCGCTCGTCCTGGGGGTAGGGCACCCCGTAGAGGTAGACCCGGTCCCCCTGGACCTGGATCTCCCGGATCTGGACGCAGTCGGCGTTTTCCACGCCGGGAAGGTTGAGCCAGTAGCCTTTTGTGAATTTCATGGGGGTGTTTTGCTCCTTTCGGGAAAGCTTTTTTCCGCTGCGGTTGAAAAAAAGCCGGAATGGGTATATAGTTATAGTTGCTCTTATTATAACGGAACAGCGGGGAAAATGATAGAGCCGGGCCGTGAAAATCCGGCGCCCCGCAGGCGGGAGGAAAAGGTTTATGACCATTGTGCTGGCAGTTGTGGCGGTTTTGGCGGCGGCGGGGGTCCTGTGGTGGCTGTGGGCCATCGCCCCCAGCTTTCCCCGGGCGGACTTTTCCGCCTTTCGCAAATTCGACTACGCCCACCGGGGCCTTCACGACAAGGACAAGGGGGTGCCGGAAAATTCCCTGATGGCCTTCGGCCTGGCGGTGCGGGGGGGCTTCGGCATGGAGTTCGACCTGCAGCTGACCAAGGACGGCCAGGTGGTGGTCCACCACGACAGGACCATCGCCCGCACCTGCGGGGTGGACCGGAACATCGACGAGATGACCTTCGCGGAGCTCTCCGGCTACCGGCTGTTTGGCACAGGGGAGCAGGTGCCCCTGTTCTCCCAGGTGCTCAAGCTGGTGGACGGCCGCACGCCCCTGATCATCGAGCTCAAAAGCTACACCCGCCAGGAGGAGCTGTGCCGGAAGGCTGTGGAGCTTTTGCAGGGCTACAAGGGCCTCTACTGCGTGGAGTCCTTCGACCCCCGCATTGTCCGGTGGTTCCGGAAGAACCAGCCCCAGGTGGTGCGGGGCCAGCTGATGGAGCGGCTGGAGGGGGGCGTCGGGGGCCTTACCCGGGCCCAGGCCTTCTTTGGCAGGAACCTCTTGACAAACCAACTGACCCGGCCCCACTTTGAGGCCTACGACTTCACCTGCCGCCGCAACCCCTCCCTGCGGGCGGCCCGGCGGGTGTTTGGGATGCAGGAGGTCAGCTGGACCCTGCGCACCCTTGAGGACTACAAGGCCGCCAAGGAGGAGGGTTGCCTGTGCATTTTTGAAAAGTTTTTGCCCCTGCAGACAGACCCCCGCAAGAAGTTTACCCTGGGGGACCTGCTCTCCGAGGCCAAAGGGGCCCCGGTGTGCCTGCGCACCGGGGAGGGGGAGAAGCTGTAAAAGGGCTCCCCTAAAAGGGGGAGAAGGGGCGTTTTTTGTGGATTATCCCCAGGGAGGGCCATGGGCCCTCCCTGGTTTTTGGCCCCCTTGGAGAAATGAAAAAATCTTGGGAATTTTTAGAAAAAACCTTGCAAACACTGGGGTTGTATGGTATTATAATCAAGCGTGACTGCACAGGCGTTCCGGACAAGGGGGCGCCAGATATGCGATGAAGCGGGAGGTTGCGGCCCAAAGCGGCCGGTTTTTCCGTGGAGTATGTCCGATTTGAAACCGGGCGAAGGAATTTGAAGGGATGGAACCGCCGGGCTTTCCCGGAAGGCCGATTTTGCGCCCTTCAAAGGATGATATGGGTTAGTCCTTGCCCCGGAATCCGTGCAATGCGGATTTCCGGTTTTTCTATGTCCAGGGTGGAAACACCCGGAACAGTGTAAAAAACCCAGCCCGCCTAAAATGACTTTATAGGAGGCGATTTTGAGTGGCAGTCAAGGAAAAGATCAGAATCAGAATCAAGGGGTACGACCATCAGCTGGTGGACCAGTCTTCCGAGAAGATCGTGGCCACCGCCAAGCGCACCGGCGCCCGGGTTTCCGGCCCTGTGCCGCTGCCCACCGAGAAGCAGATCATCACCATTCTGCGGGCCGTCCACAAGTATAAGGACAGCCGCGAGCAGTTTGAGATGCGCACCCACAAGAGACTGATCGACATTCTCCGGCCCAGCAACAAGACCGTTGAGGCTTTGATGGGCCTGGAGCTCCCCGCCGGCGTAGAGA
>CALWIE010000118.1 GCA_944380625.1 uncultured Clostridia bacterium | reverse complement strand
GCTTCATCTTGGCGATGAGGTTCCGCTGGCTCTGGATGGTGGGCATGAAAGACCGGGGCCAAGTGGGCGTATACTTGATGAAGGGCCGGGAGAAGGGGATACCGCTCTCGTTGGCGTAGCCGATGGCGTGGGCGGTGCCGGAGTCAGGTACGCCGGCCACGGTGTCCGGGTGGGCGTCGTCCCGGCGGGCCAGCATGGCGCCGCAGTGGTAGCGCATCTGCTCCACGCTGACCCCCTCGTAGGAGGAGGAGGGGTAGCCGTAGTACACCCACAGGAAGGTGCAGATCTTCATCTTCTTGCCGGGCTGGGCCAGAGTCTGGACCCCTTCGGGGGTGACAAGGGCAATTTCCCCGGGGCCCAGTTCCCGCAGGGAGGTGTAGCCCAGGTTCAAGTAGGCGAAGCTCTCAAAGGAAACACAGTAAGCGCCCTCCTTCTGGCCAATGGCCACCGGGGTGCGGCCCAGCCTGTCCCGGGCGGCCAAAATGCCCTTAGGGGTCATAATCAGCATGGTCATAGAGCCGTCGATCACCTCTTGGGCGTACTGAATGCCCTCGATGAGGTTCGGCTTCTGGTTGATGACGGAGGCCACCAGCTCCGTGGCGTTCACGTCGCCGCCGCTCATCTCCAAAAAGTGGGAGTGCCCGCTTTGGAAGAGCTGGTCCACAATGGCGTCGGTGTTGTTGATCTTCCCCACGGTGACAATGGCGTAAGTACCGTGGTGGGAGCGCACGATCAGCGGCTGGGGCTCATAGTCGGAGATGCAGCCAATGCCAAGGCCGCCCCTCATGCTGGAGACGTCTTTGTCGAACTTGGTGCGGAAGGGGGAATTCTCAATATTGTGGATCGCCCGGTCAAACCCCTTTTCCCGGTCGTACACCGCCATGCCGGCCCGGCGGGTCCCCAGATGGGAGTGGTAGTCCGTCCCGAAGAACAGATCGAACATGCAGTCATCCTTGGAAGCAACGCCAAAAAATCCGCCCATAAAGTACCTCCGTATGTCTTAGAAAATCTCGCGAATGAAAACTTGTCGTCACAGCAGCATATTATAGCACATTTTGGCCAGGACTACAAACCAGTTTGGGGATTTTCCGCCCCAATCGGGCAAGTTGAGGAGGTTGCACAGAAAAGGCCCACAGGGAAACCTTTTGGCGCAACAAAACGTAAAAAATGCAGGAGCTTTAAAAACATCTTGCATTTTTGGGCCGAATAGAGTAAAATATGAAAAGTTTGTTGACTTAAAATGCAAAGCGTTGCGGCGCTGGCATTCAAAAACTAACTGCGCATGGGAGATGTTGTGATGAAGCTGGCCGCGAAAACGAAAGAGGAGCTCAGAAACTTCCACCGGGAGGCCCTGGAGCAATACGAGGACTTTAAAAGCCTGAACCTGCAGCTGAACATGGCCCGGGGCAAGCCCTGCGCCGAACAGCTGGACCTGGCCCTGGGGGTGCTGGAAGCCCTCCACGCCCGCAGCGAGTTCGCCAACTCCGACGGCGACGACTGCCGCAACTACGGGGTGTGGAACGGCCTGCCGGAAATGCGGGCCATCTTCAGCGAGATGCTGGAGGTCCCCGCCGACCAGATCATCTTGGGGAACAACTCCAGCCTGCAAATGATGTACGACTGCATTTCCCAGGGCTTTACCCACGGCTTTGGGGGCTGCACCCCCTGGGCCCGCCAGGAGAAGCTCAAGTTCCTGTGCCCCGCCCCGGGCTACGACCGGCACTTTGCCGTGACGGAGTACTTCGGCTTTGAGATGATCCCCGTGCCCATGCTGAAGACCGGCCCGGATATGGACCTGATCGAGCGCCTGGTGGCCCGGGACGACACCATTAAGGGCTGCTGGTGTGTCCCCAAGTACTCCAACCCCACGGGCATCACCTACTCTGACGAGACGGTGCGCCGTTTCGCGGCTCTGAAGCCCGCCGCCAAGGACTTCCGCATCATGTGGGATAACGCCTACTGTGTCCACGACCTGACGGACACCCCCGATACCCTTTTGAACCTGTACGCCGAGTGTGTGAAAAACGGCACCGAGGACAACGTCCTCTTCTTCGCCTCCACCTCTAAAATCTCCTTCCCCGGGGCAGGGGTGGCCGCCCTGGCCGCCAGCCCCCGGAACATCGAGGATCTCAAGCGCCGCATCACCACCCAGACCATCGGCCCGGATAAGCTCAACCAGCTGCGTCACATCCTGTTCCTCCACGACATCCACGGGGTGCGCAACCTGATGCAGGGCCACCGGAAGATCCTGGAGCCCAAGTTCCACATTGTGGAGGAGTCCCTGGAGCGGGAGCTGGGGGATTTGGGCATCGCCACCTGGAGCCATCCCAACGGCGGCTACTTTGTGAACCTGGACGTGATGAACGGCTGCGCCAAGCGGGTGGTCTCCCTGTGCAAGGAGGCCGGGGTCATCCTCACCGACGCCGGGGCCACCTTCCCCTACGGGGCCGACCCCAACGACAGCAATATCCGGGTGGCGCCCACCTTCCCGCCCCAGGAAGAGCTGCGCCAGGCCATGCACCTGCTGTGCATCTGCGTGCGGCTGGCCGCCTCGGAAAAGCTTCTCTCCGACCGGCTGTGACCTGCCCGTCCCGAAACCTGTATGTTCAGCGCGCCGTTTCCCCGGCGCGTTTATTGTTTCCCTGCGGCCCCTTCCGGGCTTTCCAGAAGGAGAGGGGAGAGGGCTCCGTACAGGGCGCACAGGCCCAGCACGTAAAAGAGGATCCAAAGGCTTTTCCCCACCAGGGAGAAATAGACAGCCGCCAAGGGGACTAGGGGATGGAGTTTCATGGTGGAGGAGATCAGCCGGGGCTCCACCCCTTGGCGGATGCAGGTGATCACCCCCCACCCGATCAGCACACCGGCCGCCCGGCCGTACTCCCCTAAAAGCAGCTGATAGGCGGCCACAGGCGCCAGCACCAGTCCCGGCCCCAGCACCGGCAGCACGTCCGCCACGGCTGTCAAAAGGCTCAAAAGCAGGGGGTAGGGAATCCTCAACACCCCCAGGATGACGCAGGTCTCGCAAAAGGTGAGAAAGTAGAGAAACAAGTAGGCCCCCAAGCATCTCCTGCCGGTCCCCCGGGAGCTCTCCAAGGCCGCCCGGACCCGGCGGAGGGTTCCTTCCGAACACAGCCTGCAAACCCACGCCCGGATGGACGCCATGTCCCGGGCGAAGAAAAAAGCGGAGCAGGCCGTCACAGCCCCCAGGGCGATCCCGGTGGGCACGCTGCCAAGGAGCCCCAAAAAGGCGGACAGGGCCTGGACCGCCAGATCCTGGCTGTTTTGCAGGGTGGCTAAGATCTCCTCCCGGTGCCGCTCCAGGAACTCCATGTCCAGGCCCTTCAGGTACTGGGAGGCCCGGTTCAGGAAGTCCGCCACCGGCCGGGAGAACTCCTGAAACCCGTTTTCCGAGGCATGGCCTATAAACTGAGCGGCCTCCCGAAGGGCCCAAAATCCCAAAAGGCCCGCAAGGCCCAGGCCTGCGGCCAAAGCGGTTCCCGTGGCCGCCAGGGCGGCGGCGCCCCGGGAGAGCCCCAGCCGCCGGGAGAGAAAGCCCACCGCCGGCTGCACCGCCCAGGCCAAGAGGAACCCCAGCGCGAAGGGGAGGCTGTAGAGGAAGGTTTCCTTCCAGAGAAGGAACAGCAGGGAGTAGACAATAAAAAATACCAGTGTGGGGAAAAGGCGCTTCCACCTTTTTGCCTGAAACATCGCCGCCCCCCTTTCCGCAGCCCGCTGGTGGTAGTATGGCCCGGGGGCGGTGGGTTAAACCGGGGCGCGCAAAAAAAGACCCCCGGGTTTCGGGGATCCTCACTTCTCTTCACCGGTCAACAGCCAGTAAACAGATACGTTCAATATGTCGGACAGGGCCAGCAGTTCAAAATCTGTGACAAAACGGATCTGCCCCTCCAGCTTGGAGAGGCCGGAGGCGTTTAAATCCACGCCCCGCACCTGAAGCTGGGCCAGCAGCTCCTTCTGTTTCATGCCCTGGCTTTTCCGGGCGGCTTCCACTCTGGCGCCGATCAGGTTTTTGTTCCCCAGCGGTTGGCTTCGCAGCCGCATCCTTTCTCCCTCCCAGCGAAGATATAATCACAAACTTTTTCTCATTATAAAAAAAGGCCAGGGAAAAATCAATGGCATTTTTCAAATTCTTCCCTAAAAACCCATAGAGAGGGCGCAAATTTTCCGGAAAAAGAAAATATCTTCCCTCATCTAGACGGAAAGTAAAATAATCGCCCCAGTTTTTGCTGTACTTTTCACCCCAAGCTGTTATATAATAGGGGGTACAGAGGCTCGCTTTACACATATGAAAAGACAGGGATGTGAGACCATGAATGATTCCTTCCAAGCGCCCAACCTGACCATGTTGACCGACTTTTACGAGCTGACCATGGCAAACGGCTACTTCACCAACGGCCTGCAGGACACGGTCTGCTACTTCGACATGTTTTTCCGCAAGGTGCCCGACCACGGGGGATTTGCGATTATGGCGGGCGTAGAGCAGCTGGTGGAATACCTGAAGAACCTCCGGTTCACCGAGGAGGACGTCCAGTACCTGCGCTCCAAGCAGATTTTCGATGAAAAATTCCTGGAGTACCTGCGGGGATTTAAGTTCTCCTGCGACGTATGGGCCATCCCCGAGGGGACGCCCATCTTCCCCGGGGAGCCGGTGGTCACCGTGCGGGGGCCCGCTGTTCAGGCCCAGTTTGTGGAGACCATGATCCTTTTGTGCATAAACCACCAGAGCCTCATCGCCACCAAAGCCAACCGGATCGTCCGGGCGGCCCA
>CALWIE010000117.1 GCA_944380625.1 uncultured Clostridia bacterium | reverse complement strand
GCCCCGCCAATGTCAACCTTCTTTCTTGACTTTTTTCCTTTTTCTGCGTTTTTCCCCTATGTTGTGGTTCCTCCTGTTTGGAGCACCTAGAAAAGGGCGGGTTCCGTCAGATTTTGCCGGGCATGGGGCCTGTTTTCTTTGGGAAGGGTAGTAAGCATAGCGGGGCTTTTTCCCTCTTATATATGTACAAGTCCCTTCCCATCTTTTTAAAGAGGAGCGTCCCTATGGCACAAAACACACTGGTCCGCTTTCTGCGGGGCCTCTGGCAGGTGCTGGTGGTGGCCCTGGTAAACTGGATGGTCTACCTGATGCTGGCAGCCTGCCAAGGCTTTTAGGCGACAGAAAGGGCGGCCCCCCAAAGAGGCCGCCCTTTTGCTTTTGGGAAAACTAATCCTGGTCCACGGCCATGCCCCCCACCTTTTCGATGGCCCGCTTGCGGATGACCAGGAAGCAGACCACCTCGATGAGGGAGGTGACCACCCACGTGACCGGGTAGGACAAGAACAGCATGAAGAAGGTCCGGTCCAGGGGGAAGATGGTGTAGATCCACACCACCCGCAGCACGCACACCCCGAAGATCGAGGCCACCATGGGGCTTAAAGAGGAGCCAAAGCCCCGCATGGCGCCCACCATCACGTTCATAATGCCGCAGATGGCGTAGGGGGCGCACTCCAAAAGCATACGCTCCACCCCGTACCGGATGACCTCCGGGTCGGTGGAGTAAATCTGCAAAAGCCAGGGCCCCGCCAGGTAGGCGCCGATGCCCAGCACCAGCCCCACCCCGGTGACCAGCGCCAGGTTGTACCAGATCACCCTGGTGATCCGGCGGAACTTTTTGGCGCCGAAGTTCTGGCTGGTAAAGCTCAGGGTGGACTGGGTGAAGGCGTCCATGGCGGTCCACACAAAGCCGTCGATGTTGGCCCCGGCGGTGGAACCCGCCATGGCGATGGAGCCAAAGGAGTTCACCGAGGACTGGATGAGCACGTTGGAGATGGAGAAGGTGGCGCTCTGGATGCCTGCGGGCACGCCGATCTTCACCATTTGCCACAGCTTCTCCTTGTGGATGCGCAGCTGCTTGAGGTCCACCCGGTAGACGGCGTCGCTCTTGACCAGGCACAGCAGCACCAGCCCCGCGGAGACGCACTGGGAGATCACCGTGGGGATGGCCACGCCTTCCACGCCCATGTGGAAGCCTATAACGAAAACCAGGTTCAGCACCACGTTGACCACGCCGGCGATAAACAGGAAGTACAGGGGCCGTTGGGTGTCCCCCACCGCCCGGAGGATAGCCGAGCCGAAGTTGTAGAGCATCATCACCGGCATGCCCACAAAGTAGATGCGCATGTACAGCACAGACTGGCCGATCACGTCATCCGGGGTGCCCATGAGCTCCAGCAGGGGCCGGGAGAGGCCAATGCCGATAAACACCAGGGCTAGGCCGCACACCAGGCTCACCAGCACGGCGGTGTGCACCGTCTCGTACAGGTCCTTGCTGTTCCCCGCCCCGTAGTACCGGGCCACCAGCACGTTTACGCCGATGGACAGCCCGATAAACAGGTTGACGATGAGCTGGATCAAGGCGCTGGTAGAGCCCACCGCCGCCAGGGCGGAGGGGCCCACAAACTGGCCCACCACAATGATGTCCGCCGCGTTGAAGAGCAGCTGCAAAATGCCGGAAATCGCCAGGGGGATGGCGAAGCGGATGATCTTGCCCACCAGGGGGCCGTTTGTCATATCGATCTCAAAGGAGCTCCGGTGGACGCCGGGGCCAAAGGGGAACTTCATGATGGTCAAGCCTCCCAGAAGTAGTCTGCCACAGTATTATATTACGCCCCCTGCCCCTTTGCAAGGGCCTGTTTCTTTTTCAGGTGCCGGTACACAAAGATAAAGCACACGGCGTCGCACAAAGCCGCCATGGCCCAGGTGATGGGGTAGGAGACGTACAGGGATTCCAAAGAGTGCCAGGCCACGAAGATGGTGAAGATCCACACCACCCGGAAGCCGCACACAAAGCCGATGGTGATGGCCATGGGCACCAGGGAGAAGCCCATGCCCCGCAGCACGCCCACCATCACGCCCATCAGGCCGCCCACGCACTGGAGCACACAGCAGATGCCCATGCGGATCATGCCGTAGTCGATGACCTCCGGGTCGCTGGAGTAGATGCCCAGCAGCTGGGAGCCCAGCAGGTAGGCGCCCACGCCCATGACGAGGCCCACCCCCAGCTCCAGGCAGATGCACAGCGGCAGCACCCGGCACACCCGCTTGAGCTTCCCGGCGCCCACGTTCTGGCCGGTAAAGCTCAGGGCCGCCTGGGCAAAGGCGTCCTGGGCAGTGGAGACAAAGCCCTCAATGTTGGAGGCGGCGGTGTTGCCCGCCATGGCCAGGGAGCCAAAGGAGTTGATGGAGGACTGGATGAGCACGTTGGAAATGGAGAAGGAGCAGCCCTGGATGCCTGCGGGCAGGCCGATCTTCACCATGCCCCACAGCTTGTCCTTCTTGATGCGCAGGTGGCGCAGGTTCACCTGGTAGGCCGTGTGGGCCCGCACCAGGCACAGCAGCACCAGCCCCGCGGAGACGCACTGGGAGATCACCGTGGGGATGGCCACCCCCTCCACGCCCATGTGGAGCACGATCACGCAGAAGAGGTTTAGGACCACATTCACCACGCCGGCGATCATCAAAAAGTACAGGGGCCGCTGGGTGTCCCCCACCGCCCGGAGGATGGCTGCGCCAAAGTTATAGAGCATGGAGGCGGGCATGCCGATGAAGTAAATGCGCATGTACAGGCAGGCCTGGTCCAGCACCTCCACAGGGGTGCCCATCAGCTCCAGCATGGGGGCGGCCAGGGAGACGCCGATCACCAGGACGATGCAGCCGAAGATCAGGCTTGCCAGCACAGAGGTGTGCACCGTGTCCTGCAGGCTCTTCCCGTCCCCCGCCCCGTAGGACTGGGCCACCAGCACGTTGGTGCCCACGGACAGGCCGATGAACAGGTTGACGATCAGGTTGATGAGGGCGCTGGTGGAGCCCACCGCCGCCAGGGCGGAGGGCCCTACAAACTGGCCCACCACAATGATGTCCGCCGCGTTGAAGAGCAGCTGTAAAATGCCGGAAATCGCCAGCGGGATGGCAAAGCGCACAATCTTCCCCAAAAGGGGCCCGTTGGTCATGTCGATTTCAAAGGAGCTCCGGCGGCTCCTTGGTTTTAAATGCAGGCTAAAAATTAGAATTCCACTCCCTTGAATTTCTGAAACGCCGCCATGGACGTCCGGATGGAATCCAGCTCATCCATTTGGGTCGCGTCCTGCTCCAGCAGAATGTACTCGAGGCCCGGGCAGGACAGGGCAGCCTCTATGTAGTCCTGGATGGGGAGGATCCCCGTGCCGATCTCCGTAAAGGCCAGGGGGTTCTTGGTGTTTTGGAACACTTCCCCATCGATCTCCCCCTGGGGGTCCACCAGGCCGTCGAACATGCACAGGGGTTCGGAGAGCCCCGCCGGGAAGTCCTTCTGGTGCAAGAGGATTAGCCGGTCCCCGTATTTCTCCAGCAGCTTTACCGGGTCCTGGCCCCCCCGGGCCGCCCAGTAGGTGTCCAGTTCCGCGTACACCAGGCCGGGGTCGGTGTGCTCCATGATGAAGTCGTACACCGTGCCCTCCCCCAGGGGCTGGAACTCCTGGTAGTGGTTGTGGTAGTAATAGCGCATACCCCGCTCCTGGCAGAGCTCCCCTATGCGGTTGAAAAACTGGCAGCGCCGCTTCAGGTAGTCCAGGTCCCCGTGGGGATAGAACTCGATGTCGCAGCCGATCTGGGTGCTGCCCAGCTCCGCGTGGTAATCCAGCACTGCGGGCAGCAGCTCCTCCCGCAGGGGGTTCACGTGGCAGCCCACAATCTGCAGGCCCAGCTCATCCAGCAGGCCCTTGAGCTCCCTGGCGGGCATGCCGAAGCCCACCCCGGGGTCCTCCTCCGCCCGGTGGTTGGCGGCCTCCACATAGCGGTAGCCCGCCTCGGAGATCTGCCGCAGGACCTCGTAGGGCCTCTCCCGGATGGCGTTTTTTACAGAGTACAGCTGAATGCCGATTTTTGGCGCCATAATACTCCCCCTCTCTCAGTAGCCCAGCTCTTCGCCCACCAGCACCACCCGGATCCGGTCCGTGCGCTGGTAGCCGGTGACCACGTACTGGCAGCACATGCGCCGCTCCGAGGCGCACCCGGCGGTCATGCCCCCCTCGCAGCCGGAGCACTTGCCCAGCCGGGAACAGGGGGTGTGGGTGTCCAGGCGGACGCCGTTGGCAGGGGCGGCCAGGCGCTTGACCCGGGCGATGGCGGCCTCCAGGTTGGGGACGATCTTGTTGACGCCCGCCACCACGATCACCCGCTTGGGCCCAAAGATCAAAGCGGCCACCCGGTTCCCGTTGCCGTCCACGTTGTAGAGCTCGCCCTCTTCCGTGATGGCGTTGGCGCTGGTGAGGAACACGTCCGCCTCAAAGGTGCGCCGGTAGACCTCCTCCGGGGGCATCTCCTCCCGGTCCAGAAACTCGTAGGCGCCGCTCTTCATCAGGTCCCGCACCCCGGACTCCGCCAGGGTCATAGAGCCGCCGCAGGTGATCACGTCCCCTGGGGTAAGCATGCCCTGCACTGCCTTCACAGCCTCCTGGCAGTTGGGGGCGTACACCGAGGGGATCCGGTTCTTCGCCAGGGCCTTCATGGTGCGTTCCACCTGAGCCTGGCGCACAAATTCCACATTGCGGTCCATAGTCAATCCTCCCAAGAAAAAATGTATAGCTATTGTAATTTTAGCGCAGCGCAAAAATGAAATCAAGCGGCTTTGCACAAAAATTTTCCAAACCTTTTACAAATGAGAAAAGGGCCCGCCGCGAAACCGCAGCAGGCCCTAAAACCTGTCCTCTATGCCTTGAAGGCCCGGAAGGCCTCCTCCGCCCGCTGGCGCTGGGCGGTGTTTTCCTCGCTGTCGTTGGCGTCGGTGTAGATCATCATGTACTTGCCGCTGTCGCTGAGCATTGCCGGCACCTGGTCGTCCAGCATGGTGAACTCCCCGGTCTTCCGGACGCTGTCCAGGCAGGCCTGGCCCTGCTCCCCCAGGTTGTCCAGGTCGAATTCGTAGAACTCCACCTGCAGGGTGACGCCGTTGAACTGGAAGCGGTAGCGCACCCCGTTTACCGCGCCGATGATGCCGTATTCCATCTCCTCGGCCTCGCCGGTGACGGCGTAGTTTGCCTCCATATACTGGCACAGCCCGGCGAGGTTGTCCTCATAGTCCGTGTCGGCCACAGCCTCGGGCTGCTCCTGCCCGCTCTCCACGCCGGAGCCGGCGGCCTCCAGGGCCAGGGTGGGCAGCTTTTCGTTCGTGGCGCCGCAGGCGGCCAGGGACAGGGCCAGCAGGGCGCAAAGGCCCAGGGCCAGCAATCTTTTCACCATGAGAACGTTCCTCCGCTCAAATTCTGGAATAAACAAGAAAGGCCCGGACCGCCAAGTCCGATGCCTTCGAGGGGCTCTGGTGACCCGGACGAGAATCGAACTCGTGTTACCGCCGTGAAAGGGCGGTGTCTTAACCGCTTGACCACCGGGCCGTATGGTAGCGGTAACTGGACTTGAACCAGTGACACTTCGGGTATGAA